>JAIERK010000169.1 GCA_019746975.1 Candidatus Obscuribacterales bacterium | reverse complement strand
GGCTGACAATAGCGGCATGGCAGGTTCTGCCACCACGATTGGTGATGATACCGGATGCTCGCTTCATAATCGGTTCCCAATCTGGGTCGGTCATATCTGCAACTAGAACTTCACCGTCTTTGAAAGAGGACAGCTCATGCACGTTGGTGATTACCCGTGCCGGCCCAGCGCCGATTCTTTCTCCGATTGAACGACCGGTGACTAGGACTTTTCCTTGCTTTTCCAGTCTATAGGATTCAAGAATTCTTCTGGATTTAGTCGAGTGTACAGTTTCAGGTCTGGCTTGTACGATGAAGAGTTTTCCGTCACGACCATCTTTCGCCCATTCGATATCCATGGCTGTGGGCCGATTGAGTCTTTCCGAATAATAGCTTTCGATAGTGCAGGCCCATTTCGCCAGTTGAAGAACCTCATCATCGCTGATGCTGAGCCGTTCTCGGTATTCCGGAGTGACTTCGACATTTCTGGTGGTTTTGGTTCCATGACCGGAGTAGATCATGCGCAGCTGCTTGGCGCCGACTCTTCTTCGCACAATTGGGTTAAAGCCTTGCCTGAGTGTTGGTTTGAACACCACCAGCTCGTCGGGATCAACGCGCCCGGCGACGATGTTTTCTCCGAGTCCATATGAAGAGGTAACCAATACTACGTCTCGAAATCCGCTTTCCGTATCGAGCGTGAAGATTACTCCTGCAGAAGCAAGATCGGAGCGCACCATCTTTTGAACGCCAATAGAGAGTCGAACTGTCAACTGGTCGAAAGTTTGATCCACGCGATATGAGATTGCTCGATCGGTAAATAGAGAGGCAAAACAGTTGACACAAGCCTCGAGAAGATCGACCTCGCCTCGTACATTAAGGAAGCTCTCCTGCTGTCCGGCAAAGGATGCCTCCGGCAGGTCCTCTGCCGTGGCGCTCGAGCGGACGGCTACGTCAGGCTCGTCACCATACTCCAGAGCTAGTTTCTTATACGCTGAGCGTATCTCGTCGGCAAGATCGTCTGGAATTCCAGCCTTCTTGATGAGCGCACGAGCCGTTCTCCCGCGCATCGCCAGGTCGCCGACATCTTCCTTGTCTACGTCTTTGAGGAGTTCGGAAAGCTGCTTCCCGATACCGCCCTCGTCGAGTACGCGACTGTAGCCATCCGCAGTAATGCAGAAGCCGTGGGGCACGTTAATTCCAGAAGCAGTCATTCGACTTATCATTTCTCCGAGTGATGCGTTCTTGCCTCCAACGAGATTGACGTCCTCCAGCGAGATCTCTTCATACCAGCGAATATACTTTGTCGTCATTATTAATCGATTCCTTTGCTCAGGTGTTTTGTCTTCAGCGGTCTCTCTTTTGAAATTTATGCTTCAATGTGGCGTTGTCCGCCATTGCGCTCATGCATTGATCCTAGTGAATAAAATGCAATGATGTAACTGACCGAACGGTTTATCTATTGAGGCGTCTAGCGTCTTGGTGTATCGATGTTCAGGCCGTCTGAGCTCTCTTAGTATGAAGTTTTACGACCTCTACCGAGCATGGCGCGTCGTTGACAATCGCGGCTGCGACACTGCCAAGGGATTCGCGCCGAGCCCCGGTGTCACCGTGAGAACCGATAATTAGTAGATCCGCGTTCCACCGTATCGCCTCTTTCAAGATCGAAGGAGCTGCTACACCGACAATCAATTCACCGGTTATTTTGAGCTGACCGGGCAATCTCTCAATCAGTCTGTTGACCCGATCTTCCAATATTATCTTGACCTGGTGAAAATACTCCCGATCCGGCTCTGGTCCGCCAGCTGGCTCAACTATACTGAGCAAACACAGCTCTGTCTGTGCGGGCCAACGGCGTCTGGCCATTTCATCTAGTAGATCGTTGGCAAAAGGCGAGCTGTCTACTGCAATGAGTATTCGCATAATTTTCCCCTCGTTAAATCTACGTTGGTACTTCCACTGACTTGGAGCTTCAATGTATTCGAAGAGTACGAGTCAAGAGAGTGCCCTTAGTAACTAAGGTGCCAGAGTTTCGCTAATGATTCATCGTCCTTGCGAAGGATTCAGAAGGCTGAGTCTAAGGAGAATACTTTACCGACACCATGTGGGTGGCACAGGTGTTACACGGATCGTAAGCCCTAATCAAGGTTTCCAGATTTTTTGTCAGGACTCGATCTCTGGCATCGTCTTCCGGTTCTGCAAATGATTGGCTCACCACTTCCTGGATGTCCCGTTCTATACGATAAGTATTTTGTGCTGATGGGGTGATCATGTCAGCCGCTGTAACATTGCCTTTTTCGTCGAGCTCGTAGTAGTGATAAAGTGTTCCTCTGGGACACTCAACGGTGCCGCACGCACTGCCTTGGGCTGGGCCAAGCTTTGTTCGCGACGTTTGTCTCTTTTCGAAAGTATCCCAGTCTTGCTTTGTCTCCTCGAGGGTTTCGATAATCGCAATAGCTCTGTCGAATGCTTCGACAAGCTCAATTGCCTGGGCCAGATTATTCCAGATCGTATTGTGGTCTCCCTTTGCCAGCTCAGTTGCCTGGAAGATCCCCTTTGCTCTTTGAGATAGTCGATTAGAAAACAGACTCAGCCGTGCCATAGAACCGACCATGATAGGCTCGCCATCTACGGAAGAGCGTTTGGAATGGCTGTGAGGAACTGCTTCTTCTTTAAGGTAAGTTTTGTATTCGTCTACACTCGCTTCAAAACCACTGGTGGATTTTATTCGATCGCCAAAATAGCCGTAATGTTCGCCGTCCGGTATGAGTGCAAAGAAGACCGGCTCGCTGGTCCGTCTGACCGGTGGTGAGAATTTCATCAACACTTCGCAAGTCCTTACCGCCAGCTCCGATTTGACTCGCAGGTCTGCTTTCAGCTTCTGTAAATCGTCCATCGCCGGGTAGCTGGAGAAGCCGCCTACGTGCAGGTTGACAGGATGAAAGGGGCGTCCGCCGATCACAGTCTGAATTGCCGACCCCATATTGCGAAGGTCGGTCCATGTCTTGAACTCATCTTTATTTTGAGAGGCGAACTGGTGGACATCCTCGAAGCCTAGAAAATCCGGCAGGGCAAGTGCATAAATGTGTGTAGAGTTGGATTCGATGATCATGCCCAGGTGCATCAACTCTCTCAGTCTGGAGGTGGTGGACGAAGGAACGAATCCGGCGATTTTTTCAACGGCTCGAATAGCTGCGATTACGTGACCGGTCGAGCAGATAGCGCAAACTCTTGAGGTTATATGCGGAATCTCGTCCTGGTGATGACCGACGATCAATCGTTCAAAAAAACGTGTTCCTTCGAAGACATCCAGTTTTACGCTTTTGACCTGATCTCCGACTATGTCGACATGGACGGCTGAGTGCCCCTCTACTCGGCAGATTTCCGGTATTTCTATCTTTTTGCTTTTTTCTTCTACCACTGTCTTGCTCCATAGTGCGATCAAGCCGTCTTCTCTGACTACATTCTGAGTTTGTTCACGCCTGCGGCACCGAACGTTTTACCCGATCAAAAAGCTCATCCGGCGCACCAAACGCAAATAACCTGCCCATGACCTCGTCGAGAGCGTAGCCCTTCTCCTGAAGAATGGTTGCCATAGCCTCCATCTGAGGCTCTTCACTTGGCCCCCAGCAGCCATAGCAGGCCGCACCGTATGTGGGGCAGAGTGCGCCGCAACCGCCGGCGGTGATAGGGCCGAGGCACGGCAGGTTGTTTTCGATTAAAACACAAGCATTTTCTCTGAGCTTGCATTCGAGACAGACCGGCTTGCTGGTTATATAGGGAAGATGATCTCTCAGCAGGCTGGCCGTTACTGCCAGCAACTGCGTCGAATTGATCGGGCAGCCAGAAAGCTTCACATCGACCCTGACATGTTGATCCAGCGGGGTGGATGGTAGGGCCTGAATCGGTGAATCCGCACCATAGGTAGCCGTCAGCATCGAATCGACCGGTTCCTTTCGACAGCCTCCGCGCTGTACGCATCCCCATACAGCGCAATTGCCTACCGCTACAAGCCAGCGAGCCTGCGCCCTGATTTTCATCAGGCGGGCAAGATCGTGAGGTTGACTGACGCTGCCTTCGATAAAGGCGATGTCGACAGGCCTGTCATCATCATCATTGCGGCTCTGCGCAAAAGGAAAGCTCGACACCCAGACGTACGGTATGAGCTTTTCCAGATTCTCAAGAATGACAAGCAATTCACCGGCACAGCCAGTCAATCCGTGCACCGCGATTGATGGCAACGGCGAGCATTCATTCACCTGTTTCTCTCCGTTGCGAACTAAGAACATTCGATCACCTCTGGTAGAAAGCGTAACGTATCCATTCGAAAGACCGGACCTTCGCGGCATGTGAACGTGCCTCCGACAAAACAATGTCCGCATTTGCCGACAGCGCATTTCATGTGGCGTTCCAAAGATAACCATATGTTGTCATTCTTCAGCCCTTTATTTTGCAGCTCTGTGACCACGTATTTATACATCACTGGTGGTCCGCACACAGCGGCCAAAAAGCATTCGTCGATTTCGGCGAGCTTTATCATGTCGGTAACCCGTCCTAGCTGCCAGGAGACGGAGGGTAGGTCAGGACCGATTACCTCCTCGGCGGCTATGAAGACATGCATATCCTTTCGCCGAAGTAACAATTTGAACTCTTGCCGGAAGAGGAGCATCTCCGAATGTCTCATTCCGTAAATCAAGACCAGCTTGCCGAACTGTTCTCGGCGATCGAGAATGTATTGCCAGAGAGAGCGGATTGGCGCCACTCCCAATCCGCCGGCGATCAAGACAAGATCCTTGCCGACATAGTCCTTGACCGGAAAACCTGACCCATATGGACCTCTCAATCCGACCCAGTCGCCTTCCACCAGATTGAACAAGGCGGAGGTGACCCGACCGGCCTTTCTGACGCAAAGCTCGAGACTGCCATCCACACTGCCGGAACATACCGAAATCGGTGCTTCGCCGGCGCCTGGAATCCAGAGCTGAATGAACTGTCCTGGAGCGCAGCTGCTCAGCGGCCCAGGTTCTTCGATGCGAAATTGAAAGAGAAAGTTGTCTTGCGACATCGGCACGATCGCGCGCAAGAGCGCCTTGGTCGGCATAAATGGAGTATTAAGGCAAGTGTCACTCTTATGCATCTGAATCATCTCCTCGCCGCTCGATCTGAAGATAGCCACTTTGGCTGTTATCATGTGCGTCACCGCAGGTGCCACCAGCCGCTCCGCAGCCGGCACTGCTACCGCAGCCCCCCGCACTGCTGCCGCCCCCCGCTTTGGGTGTGTCCGTCACGAGGACCGAGGGCTTGCCCTGCAATCGAAGAACGACATTGACTATATCATCGATTCCGGAAGGACAGGATTCGGTGCAGCGTCCGCAACCAACGCATGTCTGCAATCCGTGAGGATCCTCGAAGCCATGCAGCTTGTGGCGATACCAAAATTTCAACCGATCTACTGGCCCGGGTCGGAAGTTGGTTCCGCCTGCCACCTTCGCGAATCCGACGAACTGACAACTATCCCATTCTCTGGCACGCTCGCCTTCCTGCGCATGAAGGCTGGCCACATCAACCATATCGAAGCAATAACAGGTAGGACAGACTGGCGTACAGTTACCACAGCTCAAACAGCGATTTCCCAGGTCATCCCAGATTTTGTTGTCCCACTCCAGGTCCATGATGGCAGGCAGGTTTTCAGACTCGAAATGAGACGGGAAGGCTTGGTCACGTGTCGTCCAGAAGTCCTTGAATCCTTGCTTGTTGATCTCGCTTGCCGCTCCAAAGAGCTCGCTCTGCGACTCAATCAACGATTGCCCTGCGGCCGTGTGGATCTGAAGGAAATAATCGTCACCGATATCGGTGAGGAACAGATCGTAATCCGAAGTTGGAGAGTCCGTACCCATAGCCTTGCAGAAGCAGTGTTTATCCGGCATGCAGGAGAGTCCTACCAAAAGCGTCGCTTTTCGTCGAGTCAGGTAATGCGGGTCTGGTGGGTCTGCCGCGTAGATTTTATCCATAATGCCAAGTCCGGTTAAATCACAAGGATGTAATCCGAAGATCACCTGCGGAGCCACCTTAGGCTTCACTTCTTTTACTCCGTCTTTGTCATAAGAAATGATGGTTTCGCGCTGCTGAAAGAAAAACTTTTTGGGAGGAAGTATTGTCCTCAACGCCTCGAAAGCAATCTCGGAAGGATGGTCGACTTGCTTGAATGAAAACGATTTTTGAGAAACTCGCCTAGGCGCAAACACCGCACCAAACTCCTTCAGGAGGTCAAAGAAATCGGGAAAGCGATTTTTGCTGAGTACAGCGCTTCGTTGCATTTCAATTCACCCTCATGGCCCTATGATGAAGTCCGAGCAAAAATCGGCGGGGCATTGAGCCCTTGAGCCTCATACCGCGGTCGTAACTGCGTGATTGGCGGAATAGCGGGCGTTCAGCCAGTTGAGCAAGTCATCCAGCCCTTCGCCGCTTTTGGCGCTGACCTGAAAGATCTGGGCTTCGGGGTTAAGAGCCGAGATCGCCTTTCGTGTATTCTCGAAGCTGAAATCAACATAATCCAGCAAATCGGTTTTTGTCAGCACGACAGCATCGCAGTTGCGAAATATCACCGGGTACTTAATCGGCTTGTCGTCCCCCTCGGTCACTGACAGCAGTACCACCCTCAAATTCTCGCCTAGCGGAAACTCGGCAGGACAAACAAGATTTCCCACGTTCTCGATGATTATTAGGCGTCCTGCCGGATGATGTTCGGTGTGTAAAAGCCTTGCGATCATGGCCGCGTCGAGATGGCAACTTCTTCCGGTGCTGATCTGAAACGCGGAAATTCCGGCATCGCGCAAGCGCTTCGCATCCAGCTCGCCGACCATATCACCTTCAATTACCGAGACTGACATTCTCCGTGACAAACTCTGGGCAAGTTTCAGAATCAGTGTCGTTTTACCAGCACCGGGAGCACTCATGAAATTGACTACATACGCTCCCATCTCAAGGAAATGCAGTCGGTTCTCTTCGGCGAGATGATCGTTGTCTTCCAATACTCTCGCTAGTGTATGTTCGTTGGAGCTATCATGCATCTCTTCTACCTCTGTGCGATTGTTGATCGACCTGCCTTTGCTGTCGGCTTATTTTCTATTTCTATAGAAACAATATTGAGCTCTTCTCCTAGAATCAGTTTTTTGATACCGCCACCACATGAGGTGCAAGAAAAATACTGGTCCGCGGTGGGGCGATATTCGTGTTCGTGAATAGTGCAGATTGCCAGCGCCTTGACCGGTCGAATCTCGAGCTTGGCGTTCCGGGTGGAGGCAAACTCTTTTCTCAAGGACGTAAAAGCGAACTCGAGACTTTCCGGGTCTATGTTCCTGAATTCGCCGACATCGATCAGAATTCGGATAACGTTGATGTCCGGCTCTTTCTCTAAGGCGCCTTCATTCTCGTCAATACGAGAGGCGCATCGGACTAAGTCATCCGTTGCCGAACTGGGTGGATAGACGGTTTGCAGAGCCCGTCGCAAAATTGCATGGGCTACCGCTGCTTCATGCATACGCTTGCCTCCTCTTCGTGCGAAGCTTCTGGAGAGCTGCGTTTACACTGCTCGATCAGCCTGTTGAGAGCGGCCAGCATTGGCAAGTGAATACGATCGGCACTATCAGTTTTATCTAATTGACTAACTCCGAAAAAGAAAAGTTTGTTCGGAAGCTCATTTTCAATGGCGTAAAGTTTGATCTCGTCGATCCAGGAAAGACCGTGCGTTGCGCGAATGACGAAACCTGATCTAGCTAAGGTCGGTCCGTTCAAAGGAATCGTTACGAAATGAGCCTCAGGGTCGGCCGTTTTCTGTACAACATCAAGAATAACGACAGCGTTATGCCTCTTCAGTACTTTGCCCAGCCATGCGAAACTACTATCAAGAGAGAACAAGCATAGGTCGGAATCGACTTGCTGCGCTCGAAACAACTGTATCAGCAGCAGCGCGTCGCAATCCTCCTTTATGAGTGGATTGCCAATGGAGACCAGGGCAATCTGTCCTCTCTCAGAAGATGGCTGTGAACTGTCGTCGGCTCTGGACCTGCTCGACTCCAACATAGAAGTACCGTGAACATGAACGCAAGATGGCTTCAAATCGAAGAGTTGCTCGATCATGATTTTGAGGGAATCTCCGAAAAGCCTCGAGGTTCCGAGCGGTGACCGAATCGTCCGCCCAGGAGCGCTCTATTGTAGATTACCGGGACCGGCAATTCTACGAATCCGTCTTCCTGATGATTTTTTCTGATCTGTTCGGATCAGATCAATCGGTTGGTCGGGCGGGAGATCCACCGGAGTAGGTAGAGAAAGGCTGCAAACTCCATCTGACAGTCGATGGCAGATGATGGAATCTATGTGAATCTGTGGATAGGTCCGTAGCGCGCCCGTAGTGAGGAAGTCAACCCATGAGAAAAGTAAGAAGTCCAAGGGACGATCTAACGATCATTCTTGATAAGCTAAGAAGCTATCTTTTTAAAACAACATTCACTTCAGACGAAGACAGAATTGCGCAAGCTAAGCGCTATTCTTCCTGCTGTCACCAGGTTAAGCAACCTACCGTCTCAAATACACTCGGCACTTTCGCTAAAAGAAAACACCTGTGCTTAGTTGCCTATGTACGCTCCGGTCACGAGAGTTCTGCCACAGAGCAGGAGCAGGAGATCATCAAGTACTGCAAAGATCACAACCATGACATCGTGGCCGTGTTTGGAAAAGAAATGGATAAGGCGGCCGCGCTGCAGTCCGCTTTGAGATCGATGCATGATGCTGACGGTTTGATTACCGTAGACATGATGCGGCTGATTTGTCATGTTCAAGACCCTGTACGGGACTTGAAGAATAGGATCAATAATGACTTCTTTCATGCCGACAAGCGTCTGATCACGATCAGGGAAGGAATTGACACCGGAACGATCGATGGTCAAGCGCAAGTCATGGCTTTCGTAAACCGCATCATGGATGATGCCAGGAAACCTTCGGAAGGTCTCCACACGGCCGAAGCGAACCGATTAGTTGACGATGGTACCATCTATGGTCATACAACATCGGAAGAACGGATGACCGTTTGATTGCGTGTTGTCAGTAGTTTGCCTTTCCAGGTTTAATACCCTGATTGACGAAATGACTTGATCTGAACTCTCAACTCGTCTATACCTGAACGGCGATAACATTCAATCGGTTATTTATTCAACTATGAGATTTGAGATTAAATTGCACCGCTCGTCAATCCTTTTGGGATTGGTTACTCTTGCAACCGGTCTAGTTCAATATGGCTCAGTTGCAGTTGCGGAAGAGACAAACAACACACCCAAGGGCAAAGAGCTTCTTGAGAAGCAGGGCTGTTTGCACTGTCATTACATTAGAGGGGATGGAGGACTAATTGGACCTCCCTTCGAAGGAATAGGTAAGTTCAGAAGTGAGGATGATATTGTCACACTCCTCACCAAGAAGCGCTCGCTTCCACCTTCCTATCCGAAGAGCATAGTCGATCCACGGGAATTCATGCGCCATGTCAGACTCGACAAAAAAACTGCTCAGGAAATCGCCAGATATATTTTGACGACACCTGTCGAGGAGCCGTTCGAGGTGCGAGGACATGGTGAAGATGTTCCGCCAAAGGGCTTACCGGAAGGATTTAAATTCCAGCCTCACCCCGCTTCGGAGAATAGCCGCAAAGGTCTGATTGCTTTTAAAGAGTCGGGCTGTGCCGCCTGCCATTCGATAGGCGGTATGGGCGGCCGGCGCGGACCTGAACTGGATGGCATTGGTGCTCGGTTAAGCAGAGCAAACATCGAAAACAGAGTGTCAAATGGTGCTATCCTTTTCTTTGGAGACAAGGAATACAAGCCGACTGAATACGCGATGCCACCATCGCAGCTGGCACCCGAGCAGATTGCTCAGATCACCGAATTCCTGTTGACCCTGCCAAGGGAAAGCAGCAAATAGTTGCAGATTAGAAGCTTGAAGGAATGAATTTTACCATACCGCGTGCGATCCGTCGTCTTGTTCGGTCTGGGTTGCATTATCGCGGACTGCCCGGGCCACCTCGCTTTTGACACTGTTCAGATCCAGTTTGCCGCTCGGTAGGATAGGCATTTTCTCTATCCGAATGAAATCGGCACTAGCCTGTATCCACAATCTAGACAGGTTCGAGGAGCGAAGCAGCTCGACCACTTTTTCTGGTGTCATCCCAAGATCGGAGTAGACGACTATCAATCTCTCCCCCCGATTTTGATCGGCCACCGATGTCACGCAGATAGTTTGTTGTTTGATGCCGGTCACTTTCATGATCTCGTCTTCGACAGCGAGGTGAGGCACGATTTTCGAAAACTGACTTAGTCTACCCGTAATCGTGAGGAAGCCGTCTTGATCGAGATACCCGATATCGCCTTTTGTGAACCAGCCATCGAGTAATACCTTTTCTGTCGCTTCCGGCTGATTGAGATAACCCATCATTACTTGGGGACCCTTTATCTTGATCATTCCCGCTTTCCCTGTCGGGATCTCCATACCGCTATTCTCATCGCAGATTCGAATCGATGTACCCGGAAGCGGCAGACCGACGGTACCAAACTTGGTGCCATCTACAACGCGTCCGTCTGCCAGGGTAAGCTTAGCGGGGACATTGCATGCTACCACAGGAGATTAGTGATAGAAATTGATCAAAATTCTTTGCAGACGACAATTTCCGTAAATTTTTCACATTCCGGCTTGGGCGCCACCAGCGCAAGTCAGGAGCACAGAATATCTCCGCTAAAACCATTTTGGAAGTATCCTGTCGCAATGACGGAACAACAGATTTCGGTTTGACAAGCTCTCGTCGTCTTTGGCAAGATAACGTCGAGAGATAGATCCGTGTTGATTCACGAGGAGGCAATTGCAAACGATAAGCACCGAAAGTGATGGCAATTATGAATTGCCTCGCCGGCTCGAGGGTACCGTACCATCGTTGAATGCCTGTCATGTTGCCGGGACTGAAGCGAATCCACTAAGCAGTGATTGCACATGAAAAGCTTGGACTCGAATTCGTCTGAATTGTTCTGGTCTTTGCCAGTCGAGACCGTAATCTCAAATTGCGGAGGTTCGTCAGATGGACTTTCTGACGATATAGCAGAGCAACGGATGGCATCTTTGGCGCGTAAAACCGTGTCGAAGCACTGGAGTCAGCGAGAAAGCCTCGAACTCCTAATAGATCAGTTCAAAAGCCCGATTATAATTTTGCTCCTATTTGCCGCCATTCTATCCGCGTTCTTTGGCGAAAAAACAGATGCCATCATAATTTTGACTATAGTCCTGATAAGCGGTCTTTTAGGCTTTTGGCAAGAATCGGGTGCCAGAAGTGCAATCGCAAAGATGCTCGAAGTAATTAAATCTAGCACGACCGTGGTGCGCCAGGGCAAGGAGATTGAGATTGCCTCCAATCAGGTCGTCCAGGGCGACATTTTGAAGCTCACCGCCGGTGCTACCATCCCGGCCGATTGCCTGATTCTCGAAAGTAAAGAGCTTTTCGTCGATGAGGCTGCGCTCACCGGTGAAACCTTTCCAGTGGAGAAGCACACGGGAGCCGTCGCACGAGAAAGTGCCATCAACATGCGTACCAATTGCCTATTTGCAGGGACGCACATCGTTAGTGGATCGGCAACCGCTCTTGCTGTCTTGATCGGTGACAAGAGCGAGTTTGGTAAGGTATCTAGGCATGTAGCGCAGAAAGCGCCGGAGAGCGATTTCGAACGTGGTATCCGAATGTTTGGATATCTGCTCATGGAAGTTACTCTGATTTTGGTCCTGTTGATTTTTGCGATCAACGTATTTTTGCATCGCCCCGTCCTTGATTCATTTATGTTTTCGCTCGCGCTTGCTGTAGGATTGACACCGCAGCTCTTACCGGCAATCATCAGCATCAACCTGGCGACAGGCGCCCGCCGTATGGCCGAAGCAAAGGTGATCGTGAAGCGCTTGGCTGCTATTGAAAGTTTCGGTAGCATGAACGTTTTGTGCTCGGATAAGACCGGTACTATTACTGAAGGTCTTGTCAGTTTGAAAGCCACCATCAATGTCGAAGGCAATGAAAGCGAAAAGGTGAAGTTGTTTGCTTTCCTTAACTCTACGATGGAGACTGGGTTCTCCAATCCGATCGATGAGGCCGTTCGCAAGCTTACCGGCATCGATGCTTCAAACTATGGTCAGCTAGACGAGATTCCTTATGACTTTCATCGGAAGCGCCTGAGTATTCTTGTTAGTGACAAAGCCTCTTCGGAAAATCTGATGATTTCGAAAGGCTCCTTATCAACGATCCTGGAAGTCTGCAATCGTGCCGATCTTGCCGGTGGAGCGCTTGAAATTGCTGAAGTTCAAAATCAGATAGATCAGCGTATGAAACAGTTGAGCAGTGAAGGCAGTCGTGTATTGGGAATCTCATACAAGCGAACCGCTCAATCGAAGCTCAAGCGCGATGACGAAGTGGACATGATTCTTGCCGGTCTGTTGGTCCTCGATGACCCGCCCAAGCAAGGCATTGCCAGGACTATCTCTGAATTAAACGAACTTGGCGTCAGTCTCAAGATAATCACAGGTGACAATCATCTGGTGGCAGCAGCGGTGGCAAAGCAGGTTGGTTTCGACAATCCGAAGGTGCTGAATGCCAGCGAGTTTCACAAATTGAAGCCCGAGGCACTTACTCGACTAGTCAATTCGATCGATGTGTTCGCTGAAGTCGAGCCCAATCAAAAGGAGCAGATCATCGTATCTTTGAAAAAAGCCGGCAATGTCGTTGGTTACATTGGCGATGGTATAAATGATGCTCCGGCGCTACGCGTTGCCGATATCGGCATATCGGTCAATAACGCCGTCGACGTCGCGAAAGAAACAGCTCAGCTTGTTATGCTCGAGCACGATCTGGAGGTTCTTGTCAAAGGAATTCGCGAGGGGCGGATGACATTTGCAAACACATTGAAGTACATTTTCACCGCCACGAGCGCAAACTTCGGCAATATGTTCAGCATGGCCGGTGCCTCGCTATTCCTGTCTTTTCTACCGCTGTTGCCGAAGCAAATACTGCTGACCAACTTGTTGACCGACTTTTCTCAAATGACAATTTCAACCGACCAGGTCGATGCGGAATTTATAGCAAAGCCTCGTAGGTGGGACATTAGATTCATTCGAACCTTCATGTTGGTATTCGGAACAATTAGCTCCGTTTTTGATTTCCTCACATTTTTTGTGTTGCTGTCGATTATGCATGCGGATATGCGAGAGTTTCGAACCGGCTGGTTTATCGAATCGGTGATTTCGGCTTCGTTGGTGGTTTTGATTGTACGCACCTGGAGATCCGTCATGGCCAGTCGTCCCAGTGCGCCTTTACTTTGTTCTACCGCTCTTGTGATACTGGCTACGGTGGCTTTGCCGTTCACGCCGATTGGGAATTTCTTGGGTTTTGTTCCGTTGCCGTTGATCTTTTTCCTGGTTCTGCCGGCTATCGTACTGGCCTATCTTCTTGCGGCGGAATTTGCCAAACATCAGTTCTTGAAAAAATTGCTGTAGGAATTCAGCGGGCGTTTACAGCTGGCTGCCGAGCTGGATGCATTTCGAGCAAATTGTTTCGACAACATCGAAACCTATCATCATAAAAGAAGTTATTGCCTGAATGATTGAATACTACATCGACGACCACATACATTCCGCGATCGTGGGCGGCATCAACCAGATCTCTGAAATCTTGTCTTGTACCGAAGCGGGGATCGATGTCGAGAAAATTTTGAATGCCGTAACCGTGATAGGTCTCGAGCTCCGCGCGTTGCTTCCAGGGCGGATTAATCCACAATCCACTGACACCAAGCTCCTGTAGATAGTCAAGTTTCGAGGCAATTCCCTTTATAAATCGTAGCCCCTTGGACATGCTTCGTGACGTATTTGTGAGAAGGTCGCCTCAGCAATCCGAGAAGCTGTCGCTTTGTCATGACGGTCGTTCATGTAGCCTTCCAGCACTTTCTTTGCTGCAATGAAGCTGCTGCATTGTCCTGCGGAGATGTTATCCTCGTTCAACTAAGAGACGTAATCTTCGCAGAGTAGACCGGCATCAACCGCAGCCTGCGCAAGAACAGAAAAGCAGGTCAAACCGGTTGCGAGCTTTTGGTAAGCGAATAGTCTCGCTTTCGGAAATCGAAGCTCCACGTCGGTTACCTTCTTCTGTAAGTCTTCGTGCTCTCATCGTTTGGTAGAGATTACACCTGTACTGACTACCACATATAACGATACCGAAATTCGCCTGCAGAGACATCATCCTCAAGGACGAGATTTGAATACGCATAACGGAGTATGCTTGAGGTGGCTTGCTTGGATATATCAAAAAAAAATGATAGACAAATCATCAAAGGCTATGTTGAGGAGAGAAGTATTGTTTACTGTCCCAAAAGTGCTCGTTATTTTTGCGGCCTTTATGGTTTATTTTTTCTCCAGCTCTACGGCCGAAGCGGGATCTCGATCGCAGATCAAGACGAGAATCGCCAGGGGCAAAAAACTTTTCCAGATGAACGGTTGTCTCGACTGCCACAAAGTCTCTGGCAAGGGTTTTGCTGAAGGAGTGGCTTTAGATAATCTTCGTAGGAAGCGGAAGCGTGCCTTCCTTGTCGCGCATATCCGCGATCCGGAGCAACACGTCGAACGCAACAGGAAAGCCTTTCATGGCGACCCTAATTTGATGCCAAATCCGAACCTATCGGAAAAGGAGATCAAACTGGTTGTCGATTATTTGCTCTCCTTGCCCGCGCGGGCTCGATAACTATCGGACTCGGTTTAGTCCTTGAGGATGACTTCATCCCTAAGTAAATCGGTAACTAGACCGATGCTTCAGTCTGTGCACTAAGTGATAATCAGTTTGTTAGGGTTATAGAAGACTTTGCAGTTTAGGAATTATGCCGAGGCAGTATGGAAAAGGTGTTAACTGGCATGGAAACGAACTCAGATGGATTCTTTGCATTCATCGGAGCAAGCAAAAAAGCTTGCACTCGTGGTGATTATCTCCAGGCAGAGAAGCTTCTTAAGTCGAGTCTCAAAAGGGCCGAACAGCAGAGAGTTGCTATTGCACATGCCGTCGTTGAAATAATGGAATGTCTTCTTGAAGTGTACAAAGAGCAGGGTAAAGACGACGACGTGTCGCTTCTACAAGAACGCCTCGATCAGCTGTGTTTGATTGCAAAAGACGAGCGAATCTCATCCACAAACCACAACAGCAATTCCTTACCTGCGCAGCTCTGAGACAAAGGATTTGTGGAAAACCAGGTCGTATCGCTTACCCTTCTATCATCGAGCGATCGTTGTCTAAAAGTTCAAACAGTCGCATCTGTTAACCGGCTCTCCAAGGAGACGGGGCAAAACATGGTTATCCGGTAGTTGGAAAGCGAGATTTCAGACTTTCCTGCAATGTTATGATTACAGAATACATGCGCAGACGGTTGAGGAGCCGGTTTCCTTCTCTCCGAACAGATCCAGAGTGATTGGAATGCAAATTGACGAAAGTGGTCAAGAAGAGGCGGTGTTCAACCAGCTTTTGACTGGTACTTTTATTCCGATCTTTGCTAGAGGGAAGCGAGTGTAATACGATAGCGCCTTGCCTTGGTGTCGACTAAAACAAGATTTACTCACAAGTGATTGATAAAATCGAAGACGGCGTTCAACCGCTGGGAGACACCTTTTGGTAATCCTTCTTGCGAGTGATGTCAAAGCGCCGACGCTTTTTTATTATCGAAATATAGGTCTTCAACAACTCACGGATGCATCGGACCCAGCAGTAGGTGGCTGCTGGGTTCGGCGCTAGCGAATTGCGGAGGGATGAGAAATGGTATTTGTAAAATTAGCAGATTCGACGGAAGTCGAAGAGGGCTGCATGAAGGTATACAAAATTCAAGATCGGAATTTGTTACTGGTTAACTCCGACGGTTTCTTCTATGCACTGGAGAACCGATGTCCGCACATAGGAAAGCCTCTTAGTACCGGGACACTTAAGGGTTGCACCCTGACTTGTGCGTATCACAACGCCGAATTTGATATTAGAGATGGTGCCAACTGTAGAGACGCGCGAATTCTTTTTCTCAGCATGGCGTGCAAAAACGCTGTGACATTCCCGATCAAAGTTGAGAATGAATGGATAATGGTGGATTTGCAATAGATCTTAGAATAAGAGTACGAGATACTCATACTCTTGTATGTCACCCGATCGGTTTAAGAAATCGTCCTTTCAGCTGATGTCTGTCCCTAGTCAGAGGGCGACAATTGCGTCTGTAGCAGTCTTTATTTTTGATTTGGGCGCCAGAAATTTTGCCGAAGTGCGATTTCCACAATTGGGGAGAGGTTGGGTTTCCGGTATGAATGAAAGACTATCTGATGACCATATAGATAGTGAGCAAGAGCTATTGCCTAGCTTCAATCCGGTCCTTGTCAAGGAATCTTGCGCACCAAAAGGATGTCTTGAGTGCACCAGATGTGGTGCGCAGTATTATCTGAAGCATTGGCATAGCTTTAACCAGAGCCTTTTACAACCTCAGCCGATAGAACTCAGAAAAACTCTGTGCCCAGGTTGTTTTCGCGTGGCAAACAATATATGGCACGGTACGGTTGTACTGCAGGGTGATCTTCTTGGTGTTCATTCAAAAGAACTAATGGCTCTCGTACAACGAGTCTCACATGAGTGCTGGTTAGATAATCCGACATCGCGCCTATATGCTGTCATTACCCAGAATGATCGCATTCAGATGAAGACGACGACTGAGTGGTTAGCTACGAGAATCGGTAAGGCTCTCAGAAAGGCGTACAAAGGAAATCTTGTCGTGAAGGGCTCGCCGGACAGAAGAACTGTTGATGTCATTTGGCACTCACCTTGATACTAAGAGTATCGATTGCTCAGACGGTCTACTCGTCCATACACGCTGAACTTTCAGGACCAGATCAGCACCGAGAATGATGTCTACTCTGAAACATTTTGCTAACCTCAAAGGGTTAGCAGTTTCGGAGAGACCATGATGAGTACAGCTCTTTCAGACCTCAAGTCGATTCTACAAGAAAACATCTTTCGCGTCGGTGAGAAGAAACGGTTGCGAAGCATGAAGGAGCAATTGAAGGAGCGAGAAGACGAGGCACATGAGGACTTACTAAATCAGCTCCATGAAGATCAGGCAAGCGCCGATCATAGAAAGTCGATCGAGCATCATGGTCTTCGGTTTTGGAACTATTTTTTCGAAGGTGAGCATCCAAAAATCGATGAAAACCTTCCTGCATACATAGATGAAGCTTGGGACGAAAATATACGATTAGAGTCGCACATTATTAAACCTCCGTTCTCAACCGTAATGCCTGAAATTGACGGCATCGGCGAGCAGAGTGAAGATATTGAAAAACAATGGATGCGACACATTCTGATTGCCCAAGCGGCTTTGAGAGCCAATGACTTTAGCGAAGCAGAGGCTTATTTCAGGCTCTCCCTCGATGATGCTGAAAGACTGGATAGAAGCAAGAGTCGACAGATGGCTATATCGGCAAAGGGTCTGGCGGATGCACTTGCACACCAGTCCAAGATGAAAGAAGCCGACCCATTTTACAGCGTCGCTTTATTGATTGATGAACGATTGTTTGGCAGTGGTGACGCCTATTTAGAGTCTGAGTTCTACGAAATTGCCAAGCATTTTGTAGACGAAGGAAATTTCGATGCAATGGAGGCCTTGTTCGAGGATCTCAACGAGCGATTGCGGATGTCCGTTGGACGCAATGATCCAATCACCATTCGTTGTCTCAACGAGCTTGCCATCATCTATTGTAGGGATGGAAAATGGAGGCAAGCGGAACCTCTCTTGGCGAGGTGCCTGGAGAAGTTGAACAAGCTTCTGCCATCGCAGAGGAACCAAATCGCTGCCATTCACAACAACTACGGAGCACTTTGCGAAGCGCTCGATCGACATGGTGAGGCCGAGCGCCACTACACAATGGCCCTCAAAGCTCTGCAAAATGAAACCGACAATGTAGAGCCTGGTGTGATTCTCTCGGGTACACCCGTATGTAGCTCCGTTACGGAGCAGTAAGGTTCCTAAGTAGGAAATTTGGGATAATGGATGGCTAAGGTTCACCTAATCTAAGATTACGAGGATGAGTTCTGATGTTGCATCAGCAGGAAGCCGGTTATCGACGTTTGCCGCCATTGCCTCCGCAATGGGATTCACTTGCTCATGCCTTTCTGCACCAAGCGAGGACTCGCCCCCACAGTCTGGCCGTAATCGACTCGTTTGGAACTAAATTGACATATCAGCGCCTCCTGGTTGCATCACTTGCATTGGCAAATAAGCTCGATCCACAATTGGGCAAGCAGGTATGTATTGGCATTCTTCTGCCACCTTCCGCTGGTGCAGCAATGAGCAACGTTGCGCTCACTCTTCTTGGCAGGGTCCCAGTCAACTTAAATTATTCTTTTACTCGGAAGCTATTAAATGATGTTCTTATTCAATGTGGTATCAAGACCGTCATTACTTCGCGACGTTTTCTTCGCAAGCTAAAGCTCGAACTAGAAGAAGGTTGGATCGATCTCGATGAAGTGAAGAATGAGCTTTCTTTTCTGGACAAAGTAAAGGCATGGGCAGAAGCTGAAGTAGTACCGGACAATCTGCTAGGACACCTTTTCCATGGTTTGAGTGATTGTAGCTTTCAACGTTACGGTTACGATCTTGTTTCCGATCAATTCAACTCTGAATACCATATAGACGATCCTGCTACGGTTGTCTTTACTTCAGGTAGTACTGGACAGCCGAAAGGCGTTCTGCTTTCGCACAGGAATATTCTGTCCAATATTCATGCTGTACGAATACAAGGACATATAGCACCCGGTGAGGTGGTACTGGGTGTAATACCATTTTTCCATTCCTTCGGTTTTACAATGACTCTTTGGTCACCACTTTGTCTGGGTGAGACTGTCGTCTACCATTACAATCCATTTGATGCCAAGCGCATAGGTGAGCTTGCAGAACGATACGATGCCACTACTCTCGTCTGTACACCTACTATGATGAGCACATATCTGCGTCGGTGCGATCCGTCAGAGTTTGCTACGGTTCGAACTTGTGTACTTGGTGGTGAGAAGTTGAAGGCACAACAGCGTATCGACATCGAGTCCAACTTGGGAGACAAAGCTTTCGAGGGGTATGGTCTCGCAGAGACATCGCCTGTGGTGGCGTGTAATGTCCCTGGCATTGTGGAACTTACCGACGGTCGATTAGTTCCGGGCAGTGTTCCTGGTACGGTAGGACTGCCTTTGCCTGGAACCCACATTCGGATTTCCGACCCCCTGGGTCAGCCGGTACCCCCAGGGCACTCCGGCATGATTTATGTGAAAGGTCCACAAGTTATGGTTGGTTATCTCAACCAACCGAGCGAAACGGCAAAGATTTTGAAAGATGGTTGGTTGAAAACCGGCGACATCGGATGTCTAGATGAAAACGGATTTTTGACCATCACAGGACGAGAGAGTCAGTTTTCCAAAATTGCCGGTGAAATGGTACCTCATCTTGCTGTAGAAGACGAGATTATGAGCGCGACAGGTGCATCGGAACAAACTGTTTGCGTGGTCTCGATGCCCGATGACCGACGTGGAGAACGACTTCTTGTAGCGTACTCAGAATTGGGAATGTCTCCCTTCGATGTGGTGGAGCGATTGAGAAAGCAATCAGCTCTGTCACCACTATGGATCCCAGATCCAAAAGACTTCGTGCCTTTCCTCAAGATACCGACACTCGTAAATGGAAAGATTGATCGGATGCGAGTCAGAGAGACGATTTTGAAAGATGCGATAACATCTGTGCCTGATGACGACGCTCTCGTACTACAGCATCGCTCCACCTAACAGTACGAGATAAGCATTCTGCAGATATCTCTCTGTTCCATATCAGAGCCCTTTTTTGCGTCTAATTCTTCTTGTCTGGAGATTCAATCAAAACTAATTTTGGTGCTAGCTGGTTCCGTGACCGAGAAATTTTGAATGACTCCGACGATCAAAATCAAAGTTAGCAACCACAAAAATACGATCGGCGCGCCCGCGAAGGACGATTCCTTGCCTTTGTTGTCCTCTTTAGGCCCATTAGCCACGATCGGTTCCTCGATGAATATCTAGTTAAGGCGTAAACTGGGAGTTGGCACCATATTTGGTGCCCACTCCGCGGCTCATCCCTCTGTCACTTAATAATTGTCATTTAGCTGATTTTTTCTGTTGTTTTCCTGCGGACAAAGCCTTTCGCTTTGATTCTTTCTTCAATTTGATTATCTCGACGGAACAAGGTGCTTTCTTCAGGACTTCCTCAGCGACGCTGCCCAGGAAAAAGTGAGACATGCCTTTTCTTCCATGCGACCCGAGAATTACAAGGTCTGCTTCCCAGCTATCGGCCAGGCGACAGAGTGTTTCTGCTACAAATCCAGCTCCAACTTGTACCTCGACTGAGTTTTCAGGCAGAGCGTTTTTTACTATCGAGGCAGCGTCACCGCAAGCCTTGGCACAGTCGTCGTAGTAGCGTTGTTCCAGCGCTCCACTGGGAGGCGGAACATACCCCAATCCAAATTCTTGTGGAATGGGCTCCACCACACTCACGATAAGGAATTGATCTTCTTTTCCCCATGGTCTCTCCGTTATAAAGTCCACTGCTCGGGCAGAACAATCCGCTCCATCTACCGCTACCAAAATTTTCATAGTCGTTGTCCTCAATTCCGCTGTTGATGCAATCTTGACAGAGCAACGTCAAGTTTTCGTCGTCCCTTGTCCGTATGTTTTGCCGTCGGGCGCTAGTCCTTTCGGTTGATCCAACCGGTAGAATGCTTATGAGCCGACTCGGTCAGGATAAGGGCCATCGTGGACATCAGTTTGCGAAAATAGGGGACTCGAGTGCAAGGCATCAAATAGCCGAGGATTATGCTCAGACGCCATCAGGACTCGCCAGACACTATGCATGCCAGCGGCGTCAAACCCATTATAATAAGTTTCAATCTCCTTCTGCAAAACAGAGAGCGCGATGTTTTCTCGTTTTAGCGTAGAACAGCGAATATTAAGTCCGTCGAGTACCGAAACTAATGTCCAGCCAAAAACTCGATCAGTTCGAAGTTTTCGACCCGCTGTCTCACTTGGTGTTCGATCGTCCGGACGAATTCAATATCGAGAGAGAAAGTAACCGCCACCTCACATTTGGTGCCGGAATTCACTTCTGTCTGGGAGCCGAGTTAGCACGGACGGAAGCACGCGTAGCCTTTCGCCAGCTTTTTTCGCGAATCCCTCAGCACAGGCTTTCAGGCGAACTGATCGTTTACAAAAAGCCGTTTGGACTCCGTGGTCCGAAAAGCCTCTTTCTACAGACAAATTGAAGCAAGGCATAATCCCGATAAGTGAATGCTCACTTCTTTTACCGGACCGAGAATCAGCTGATGCTGTCCAAGAATCTGGGCATCCAGTTTTGAGCCCGATCCATCAAGCATCAAGACTCGGTTGGCTCGGAAACTGATGCCGAGGCCGCCGCAGCGACCCTCTCTACGGACTTCTTAGACACCGTCTTCTTCTCCTTGATCACCTCCACCGAGCATGGAGCGTGCGCTGTGACTGCGCGCGACACACTACCCACAAGGTTATGCGGACAAGTTCTGTGCCCGTGTGACCCTATAAAAATCTTGTCAGCTGACCATTCCACGGCAGCATCAATAATTTGTACTTTCGGTACACCTCTGCGAACCTCGAAGTGCACAATTGCATCTGGTATCGAACTTTCCAACACTTCTCTGTACTTCTTACAAAGTTTGTTCGCCAACTTTTCTCTTCTTTCTTCATGCGCTGGCACGAGATCTCCAAGAGTCTCATTCAGTTCACGCCACGAGTCCAAGACGGTAAGTATACGGAACTCAGTATTCGGCTCCCATTGTCGAGATTGGATCGCCTTAATTACTTCTTGCGAAAACGGAGAGTCGTCTACAGTCACTATTACTTTCATTCCTCTATCCTCAACTCAATTCTTCGAGCAATCTTCAGATTGTCGATGCCGACCTGGACTCCGCTTCAATAATTGATCACAGCTATAAAACGGAACCGGAATGGTGTTTACACTTACAGTTTTACATGACACCTTATCCGGTGCATCCATCTGCCGGATGAGGATTTACCAACTAATAGATCGTTTCTGCACTGGTGTGGATTTGACAACCGAACGACTAGATCTCAGCTAACGATCGAGACGTTAAACGGGGTTATTGTTCTTTTGTGGGTATAGTTGGGCGTGAACCTGCGGCGTGAACCTTGCTGTCGGTGAATCGACTTTCTCCGAACTAGTCGATATGTTCATCAGCCAATACTCGAATGCAATTTTCTCATCGCTTGTCAGCCAACCAACTGAGACCAGATTTCTTTGGCACATTTTTGTAATCATCCTTAGGGGGGATGATGATCTCTTTCGATTTGGTTATATCAGTCTTAATGACTGTCTGGAATAATGAACATGACTGAGAAGAACCCCACCGGAGACCGCTGTCGAACCTCTTTCTTCGGAATTGAACCGTGGAAAATTTTACCTGTTGCACTCATCCTGTGCGCGATTGAATGGCTTCTAGTTGCGATTAACTTGGTCTTCCGTTCAAAAGACCTGCTCTTGGGAATTCCGCTGCTTGTTATTGGGATTGCTGGTGGCCTCGTCGGGTTTCATTTTCATTACGCTTCCAAAGGAATCGTAATGACCAACTCGGCTTTCTTGTCGATTGCTATTTGTTGGGGACGCGTAAAGTACAGGCGATCTGGCGCTCGCAGGAGCAGAAAACGTGTCTCACCAAATTTTCGTAGTCAACTTCTTATGCTCGCTTACTAGTCGGGCTCGATTCAAAAACTGTTCTGCTTCCGCTTCTTGACCGGCAGCTGCCATATGTTTGGCAAAAATTTTATAAAGGTCTGCCAATTTGGGGTTAAATTGGCCTTTGTGCAGCTCAATGAGCATAATAGCGTGCTCCTGGAGCTGGCGTGCCTCCTCGAATTTGTGTTCGTTGATGCGCAAGATGGCCTGTGTAGCTAGAACTTGCCCATGCAATAAGGAATCCTTACCAATTGTTGATGCACTGAGTACAATACGGATTGCGCCTTCCAGAAGTGAGTTAGCGGCCTGGAACTGTTTTTCAAGCGTCATATAGACTGCGAGTTGTTTTAGGACCAAAACAGTAAGTTGACAATCAGCGTTCTCGGCTTTGTTTAACAACTCAAGTGCCTTTTCTTCCTCTCTCAAACCTTCATCAAATCGGTCAAGTCTGAACAGCAAGACAGAAAATTCATGGTGCAGCAGCCCGGCTTCATTTCCATCTAAGACGCCTGTGGCTTCGATTGTATTTGCTTTCCGAATCAGGCTTTCCGCCTCATCCATTCTGTTAAGTGCAGACATGCAGATTGCTTTTTTGATTAGGCAGACAGAAATGCAATCTGGTTTGGCCAGCTCTTCGGCTGCATGATAAGCTGATTCATATCTCGTCAGGGCGGTGCCAAAGTCACCACGCTCGTAAGCAAGATCCCCAATCCGCAGCTTCGTGAGCCACAGATTACGGATTTGTTCTAGATGAGATGTCATGCTGTTTGGCTCCTCTGAATGAATTGGTCGATCGCGCCCCTTGATCACCTATCGTTCTGTCCAACTGGCTTCTATATTTATTGATCAAGCGAAGTTTCCCATTTTGACGTAAGATGTGGCTTCTACTCCAGGAATGAATATATGGGTAGCCAAAAGAATGATCGACTTCCTCCAGCCTTCATTCCACCGTGTTCAATACTCGAGCGGCGGAGAGACAACAATCTTTTCTCGATAAATTCGCGAGGCGCTCTGAGAGTCTCTTTAGAGCGTTGAGAGTGCAGCTGCCTGCGACGAGCGATGCTCCAATCCCGATTAAAATTGGAGAAACTGATAGAATCATTGCTTCACCCTCGATTTATGCTGTGTGAAGTCATACTGACAGTGTTGCAACGGTTTTTCGTCGCCCGTTTTAAGTATGTTTTTTTGTTTGGCAGTCGTCCTTTCGACTGACCAAAGTGCTTCCATTCTTGACACTTCGAACTATTGTCGACACCCTGTAATAACCGCGTGCAGTCAACTAGCAATGGTCATCAGTGTGTGTTCGAGAAGACCACCCTAGCAGCGCTCGAAGCGGGATTCACTAGTTCCTGCCGGCATTGCTGAACGCCAGCTCTTCACCTGAGCGACATTAAATAGTTGGCCAGATCGGAAACGTTTTGATCGGTCAAATTCAGTGGTGGCATATTGGTGCCTTTCGTGCTGTATTCGGAGTCCACGCCAAGTGTTAGCAAATCGGCATTTTTCATCTGGGATTTTATGAACTCTTTCGTCCGCCGGCTGCCGATACCATCTAACTTTGGCGCAAAAGATCCACCCAAATCACCTATGGAATGACAAGCAAGACAACCCTTGCTACTCAGTAATGACCGCCCTCGTCTTATCGATGCTGCATCGCCAGTGGAGGCATCGCCGGGTTGATCGTTCGGTTTTGCTTCGTTGTGCCCGACAATCTTAAATCCTTTCTGTGGACCAGGAATGGTAAGAAGATACTGGACTACTGCGCGTGCATCTGGAGGAGCGATTCTCAAATGGGGCATGAGCTCTTCTCCGTACTTTGCGTTAAACTCGGATTCATGCTTTTCTCCCTTTGCAATTCTTAAGAGCAAAAATCCCTCCGACCGTCGAGCTCCGATGCCGTCCAATGGGGGCGCCAGGCACCCTCCGGCACCACCTACGGTGTGACACGTATTGCACCGGTTTTTTGTAAATTGGGCCCGTCCTCTCCTGCTCTCGGGCGACGCGGGCTTAGGGCAGAACGAATGCTCTGAAGTGCTGCCTTCGTCGCTGGCCTCGCATACCGAGGAGATGACTACAGATCCGACAGCGAACAGTATGGTCAGGATAGATCCTGCCAGCACCCGTCTTGCATGCATATTTGCCCCCTTTGCTGTGATTTCGATCGCACGAAACAAAAATATGTATTGCTGTACGGATCAGATGAATTATAAAGCCTGTTGTCCGCTAAGGGATCATCCTCGCGATGGATGTTGATCGCTCTGACAGTCGATGGCTGTCTCTGTCTGGTGTGAAATAGTCTTACCATGAACAAAACTGGATGTCATTTCCGGCATTCGACATTCTAAAAAGGTGGAATATCATGACGAGTCAAGATCTGAGAGTCTCTACTTGTGGAGAGCGAAGAACCATAGGATGGTCAATTGAACGGCAGGTTCGCATTGTCTCCGGTCTACTGATACTTGTTGGAATCGGGTTGGCTTATGTCGTCTATCCGCCGTTCATCTGGCTGTCGGTGGTAGTGGCATTGGGTATGATTGTGTCCGGAGTATCCGACAGTTGCGCATTGGTTTTTTTTGTTTCTCAATTGCCTTGGAACAGAGAAAGGACCAGCGTTGATAGACCTGACTAAGGCAAGGAAGACCGTTAAGAACAACGCTCAACCCGAGTAGGACAGTCGAATTCTATGTTATTGAGAGAACCGTGATGCTCCTTTTGAAATTCGAGGGGACACACACAGCTATAGTCCATAGTTTCGGCGGCAATCTCTCGGATTGCGATTAACACCTCAATCATTCTCAAACCCCTTGCAGTAACGTGGTACGTTCCCGAGGGCACCTTATTTGGTGAAACATCACGAGCAATAAGACCAGCAGCTTGCAGCGCCCTGAGTCGCTCCTGAAGGCACTTCATCTTTAGTCCGGGTGTGCTTCTCAGAAACTCTGTCGTTCTAGTTGGTTTGATCGATAGCTCTCGTAAAATCTCAATCGTCCACTTTGCGCTTAACAGTTTAAGAAGACCATAGATCGGACACACCGAATTAGCTTCTGACATACTATCTACTCCGTCTACTCTCAATTTTCAGCTTAAAAGAGTATAGGCGCGGAGTCATCCTCCGTACTGCTGATTTTAGCCGCACTTAGGACCTCCTTCAGTCTCACTTCACTAGCACATTTTTGTAATCGTCCTCTGGAATGATGTGGGGACGGTCCAGACTAACCTAGAATGTGATTATTGAAACGCCTCCTGAATGCAAGAGTTTGCCTACACAAAAAAACTTGCTTAATAGACACGGAAGAGATCGCAACGAATGACCGGCACTTGCCGGTTTTTCGCATTGGGGGATCAATAGTCACTTTGGACGATGTCTAACGGATCCTCGCATAGATAAACTGTAGAGTAGTCCAATTCTGATTAATATGAAGCGAGTGCTTTAGCTCGGCTCACCAGCATAAAGGGATTTACATGAAACTTACGCTATTCGGGGCAGCAAACGAAGTTACTGGCTCCTGCAATCTCATTGAGGGCCCGGGAACTAGAATCTTGATAGATTGTGGGATGTTCCAGGGTTCGGGAAAATCTGACGCGCGCAACCGCATTCCCGCCCGACTCGATGCCCGAACAATAGATGCGGTCTTATTGACGCACGGACATCTTGATCATTGCGGTCGTCTACCACTTCTACTAAAAAGCGGTTTCAAAGGTCCGATTTATGCGACTGAAGGCTCTGTGGAGATAGCCAAAATTATTCTTGCGGATGCGGTCGGAATTCAACAAGCTGACATCTCCCGAGAAAATCGCAAGCGAGCTAGAGCCGGCTTATCAAATCTAAAACCACTGTTCAACGAAAAAGATGTTCGACGGGTCATAGATTCATTCCGGCCTGTTCTCTATAACCGACCAGTCAAGCTTAACGATTTTGTGACTGCGAACTTTGTTGAGGCTGGTCACATACTGGGCTCGTCCTGTATCGAGTTAACCACTACCTTTGGTGGCAGGCAGTTAAAGACAGTGTTCTCCGGTGATCTTGGTCAGTTTGATATTCCGATTATGCTGAATCCAGAAAGGATAGACAGTGCTGATGTGGTTGTTATGGAATCAACATATGGGGATAGAGATCACCGTTGTTTGCAGGATACACTTATCGAATTGAAAAACATTGTAGTTGATGCGATTCAAAATAGTAGCAAGGTCCTGATTCCGTCCTTCGCAATTGGAAGGTCACAAGTCATTTTGTATCATCTTGCTGAACTATTTCGAATTGGAGCTTTGCCTCCAATTCCAATATATCTGGATAGCCCAATGGCATCCGCTGCTAGTCGCACTTACATTAACTACGCAAATGCGCTAAGACCGGAAGTCTCTGAGTTGATTGATTCGGGACAGCTTCGAAAAGATCTTGCCACACTCGTCATTTGCGAGACTGGAGAACAGTCTCAAGCGCTCAATGCCGTGAGCGGCCCCTGTATAATTATTGCCGGAGCCGGCATGTGCAATGCAGGCCGCATATTGCATCATTTGAAGCATAACCTCTGGAAGGAAGAATGTCATGTAGTCATAGTCGGCTACCAGGCCAAGACTTCCCTCGGAAGAGAGCTACTGGATGGTGCACCAACTGTGAAGATCGCTGGTGATACCATCTGCGTCAAAGCAAAGGTTTCTGCACTTGGTGGACTGAGCGCGCATGCTGGACAAAGTGATCTGCTTCGGTGGCTGGAACCGATGACTCATTGCATGCCTAGAGTGATATTAAACCATGGAGAGAGTCATTCTTCGCGGATGTTGTCGCAGCAGATTGAAACCAGATTTGGTATCGAAGCAGAAATTCCCAGACTTGCAGACACTTTAGTTTTGCAGAAAGAAAAGCGGTGTTACACTTTTCCTGTGTCTGCCGCTGCCAGCGGCGAATAGTTCTCGACTTGTGGAGACAGGTCATTCTTCCGGACTAGGTGGCGCATCCATGAAACGTCCTTCTCTAGATTGATGTCAGAGATTGGAATCAGCTTTAAAATGCGTTTAGTTGAGGACCTCCGTGGAGAGATGCGAATGAAGGTACTTATTGCGATTGACGATTCCGAATGCTCACAAATGGCGATCAAGTCAGTAATGAATCGGTCTTGGAGTTCGAACACTGAATTCGAAGTCCTGAGCGTTTTCGAGCCATTCGCATTGCAATATGTAGGATGGCATACGACCTATGTTCCGATCTCCATGATAGAGATGGAGCACGATCTCATAAGAATTAGAAGAACAACTGTCGACAAGCGGGCTGACGCACTGAAGAAGAAATTCGGTGAGAACCGAGTTCGTGGAAAAGTCATCGAAGACTTGCCGTGGCAAGGCATTGTTAAGGAGGCAGACGCCTGGGGCGCCGATCTGATTATCGTCGGTTCACATGGCAGATCGGGTTTCTCCAAACTTTTTTTGGGAAGCGTTGCAGAAGCTGTAGTGAGTCACGCAAACTGTTCGGTCGAAGTCATTAAGGGCCATGCACTGGAAGAGCCGAGCATCGCATAGCCGACCCGGCTCTGGTGGCTGACTTGGACTGCTTCTGGCTTGATCCTGATCAGTCTGAGACCCTTGAATTGGTTAAACTTTTATGTTCCTCATAGTAAACGGCTCTCGAATCGAAGGCGGTGCTCTGACTAACTGAGTCGCAGGATCTTGACTTACCATCCTAATCCTGGCGGTCAGGTCATTTTCGACAGCGCCTAACGCAGGTCTCAGCCCTTTTTCTGTCCTTTTCCTTTCAAGACTTCTGTCCTTTTCCTTTCAAGACTTCATTGTCTTTCTCTTTGTTCGACGGTTGCTTTTCCGCGTCCTTGACATAGGCATATAGCGCGTTCAGCACTTTCTCGTCCGTGATGACATGCTCATAGTGTGGCATGTCACCGAGCGGCTCATTCAGGTAGCTCTTGAATGTTGCCACTGTAGAAAGTACTTGTGAACCTTTGATAGGCTTATTAGGCTTTACACTATTGCCCAAATCAGCATGACAAGATGCGCAGTGGGAGCCAAATACTTTTCGTCCACGCTCGATGCTCGATGATGGTTTTGCCGCCTGAGCCTTCGCGTTCGCATTAGGTGAATTCGACTTGTTTGTGGACTGCGCGTACAGCGGTACTGCTATTGATACCATAACAAATGTGCTGAGTATGATATTTCTTATTTTCATAAAGGCTCTCCGCTATTTCTGGCTATTAATAGACAGTAGTGACGACTGCTTAGCAGTTTATACCCCAAGCTGTCTGAAAATACCAACGTCAAAGTTGGCGATTGTTGAGAGCCCCCAAAATCAATCCTACTGGGTGAACTTTTCCATCACTACATGCGGATCATCAAGCTCATCCTGTGTTGGAAAACGATACTCTCTCTTGCGAATATTTCCCATTGGATCTTCTTCGTATCCTGCCTCGGTGCTGATGTCACCATCTTCGGAACGAAATCTTGGATGCGATAAGAGATTAGAGAATGCACACAGCAAAAGAATGTTCAAGATCGAGAACACATAGAATGCGATTACCCAGTAATTAATTGTCATTTCTTTGTGTCTTAACCTTCATGAAGTATTGGAAGACTCTCTCAAATAGCAGCGATATGATAACCGAACTAGTAGAGTAGGCCAGGACGATGCACCACTCAGCTATGCCGAGCGGCATCGTATTAAGTATCTGTTGAAGTTCTGGAACGTAGATTGCCAGTGGAATGAGTGCATAGGAGATCAACATCATCAAGTACATGAGATTATTGACCTTGACTCTTTCTCTGGAGTTGGTGTCGTATGCGGTGCCGGTAAAAAGCCAGATCCACGCTTGATAGAGCAGACCACAAGAGATCGTAGCGAATACCATTGTTGTAAGCATCGTCATGCTGTGACCATTCGTCAGGCTGAAGTGACAGGCTCCAATAGCCGCAAGTGATACCATGATAGCTCTGGCAAAAATCTGAGTCATTTCAAATTTGCCCAATAGCTTCTCAACGGGATCTCTAGGCGGTCTCTGCATGATCCCTTTTGCCGCACCCTGCAACACAATTCCCAATCCTGGAAAAACATGCATGATGAGGTTGAGCCACAAAAGCTGGAGCGGATACATGGCAAGTACTCCAAGCATGAGCATGGCTGTTGCTATGGTGAACACCGATGCCAGTGACGCAGTAAGTAGATAACCGATTGCTCTGCGAATATTGTCGTAGATGATGCGACCTTGCTCAATTGCTTTCACAATTGTACTGAAGTTGTCGTCGGTGATCACCATTTTGGAAGCTTCCCGAGCCAGATCCGTGCCGGATAAGCCCATGGCGATTCCGATGTCTGCTTGTTGCAAGGCTGGAGCATCATTGACCCCGTCGCCGGTCATCGCCACGACGTTAGACTGCGCCTGCAGTGCTTTTACTATATCGAGCTTCAAGCCGGGTGTGACTCTTGCTAGTATAGTCGCGTCCTGCAGATTGGTGGCAAGAGCTTTATTGTCTAGCTTTTCCAGGTCGGCACCTGACAGCACAGAGTGTAGCGTCGGGTCGTATATGCCCAGCTCTTTGCCCACGCTCTGAGCGGTTTTGATCTGGTCTCCGGTAAGCATCATTACTTTGATGCCTGCTTGTTTGCACGCGACTATGGCTTGTTCGACTCCGATTCTCGGCTGATCTTTCATCGCGATTAGCCCCAGGAATGTCAATTCATGAATGACCACGGATTCATCTGCGTAAAACTCAGTTGCACTTTGTAATTGCCTCATGGCGACGCCCAACACACGCAGACCATCTTGGGCAAAGGCTGCATTGGCATCAAGGTAATTCTTCTTGAGTTCATCGGTAAACGGCACGGTACCGTCTATAGTGGCAATTGAGCAGGAATCGGCAATTACGTGCTCCGGCGAACCTTTTATAAAGACATCAACTTGCCAATCGCTTCCATGGTGAAGTGTTGCCATTTTCTTTCTGACAAGATCGAATGGCAACTCACTGATTCGTGGATGCGCGTTTCGCAGTTCGAGATGATCGAATCCGGCCTTCGCTGCAGCAACTAGAAGAGCTCCTTCCGTAGGATCACCGGCGATATTCCAGCTATCGTCTACCTTATTATGTTGCAACCGAGCATCGTTGCACAGTGCCGAAGCCTTTAGAAGACGCAGCAACCCAGCATCAGCGACCATTTCAGCTCCATCCTCGATGAATGTTCCGGTGGGGGAATAGCCGCTTCCGGAAACCTTGATGTGTCTCTTATCGAAGTATATGTCCGTGACTAAGAGTTTGTTTTCGGTTAGCGTACCGGTCTTATCCGAGCAGATAACCGTTGTGCATCCAAGTGTTTCCACTGCGGAGAGCTGCCGAACCAGCGCACCGGCTTTCACCATCCGCTGCGTTCCGATGGCGAGTGCAAGCGTTGCTACCACCGGTAATCCCTCCGGAATTGCAGCTACGGCCAATGCAATGCTGGTTTCCAACATCGACCAGATATCTCGGTGGTAAGCCAATCCTATCGCCACAATCGTTATGCAAATTACAACAGTAAGGATGGAAACCTGCTTACCGAGCTCTTCTAACTTTATCTCAAGCGGAGTTGGAACAGCGTGCCCTTCGAGAAGTGAACATTGCAGCCGCCCGAGGCTGGTGTTACGTCCTGTTTCTGTGACGACAGCCCGACCTCGACCGTTGAGTACATGCGTACCATGAAAACCGAGCGTGCTTTGCTCGTTCTCTCCCTCGATGAACATTGCTGATTTAGCCACTGGAAGACTTTCACCGGTCAAAATTGATTCATCAACCTTCAGTGCAGCCGCATCGATAAAGCAAACATCCGCCGGAATTCGACAACCGGCATCGACGACGATAATGTCCCCTTTCACCAATTCGGAAGCCGGAATAAGTTTGTGCTTACTATCGCGAATTACACGTGCCGTAGGACCGGCGATCTGTTGCAGCGCGCTCAATGAAAGCTGTGCCTTGAATTCCGTTGCGAAACCGACAACTGCATTTATAATGACCGCTACCAATATGCCAATCACTTGCAGAACATTCTGTGTGGTAAAGAAAGAGATTGCTGCAGCAACTAGCAAAAGCACAACAACGCTCGACTTGAACTGCCGTAGAAAAATAATAAAGGCCGAATCTCCGCGTTTGTACTCTACTTCGTTGGCACCCTGCTCAGTCAACCGTGCTTTAGCGACATCCTCGGTGAGGCCGGATTTACTGTCGCTGCCCAGCTCATCGAGAAGGGCAGCCATTGTTGTCTGACGATCCGCGGAAAGTGCGTTCACGATTTGCATTCGTTGTTTAAGAGGTTCATTCAAAACTGGGCCCAACATGATTGCTGCTCCATGGGATTCATTGAGCATTGTCTCAAAGCCTGTACAGACATACCTCCACCTGGGAGATGACTTTTCTCCAACTTACCAAGACATCGCTCAGTCTTTAGACGTAGGGATTGGAAGGGCTTTGGTGAAATGTCCGGACGGTGGCCCTTGTCGAGCGCTTCAAAGGCGTCGTGCCAACGTCGACCGTATGTCGGATGCTGAACCAGTCCAACTCCTGCAATCAGCGCGGTGTGAGATGGACTTGCGTAACTGGCTCGTCCAACCTTAGATCGATCGGAGCTGGAACCGCGTGTCCTTCCTAAAGCGAACATTGCCTATGTGGTAGGCAGCAGTTCCAGTCTGGCGCATTGTTCTGGCAGAAGTGCCATTGACGCTAGGACATCGATAACCTGAAGGATTACCGCTTACCGTCGATGGTCTGCTTCCTCAAATCCCCAGCGATCGAGCATATAGATCGTGACCGGAAAGGTCATTATTATTAGCAAGACAATAATTGCGCAGATGTCTAACATAATCTTCTATCGCCAGATATCAGGATCTTCTCTTAAAAAGAAGGTTTCTATACCGAATAACAGACAGCATGCGCCTACCGCCAGCAGCACCAGCGCCGGGACAATAAATGTAATTGGTGCGGGCGCGACTTTCGCCTGATCGAAGAACACAATTGCTGCCACAATCATCCCTGCACCCAGGGCAGTCTCCAGGCAGTATACCGCCAGTTTCATCTCTGTGTAGTTAAACATAGGAGTACCCTCCCCTCAGCTCAGCTCAGCTCAGCTCAGCTCAGCTCAGCTCAGCTCGGCTCTTAAAGACTACAACTCACCTGCCGTCCGGCCATCAGCCGAAGGGATGATTCGGTCTCGAAGAGCACCAGAAGTTTGGCGCAGGAGACCTGGCGAAACAATCAGTCGATCGGTCAGTTACACGGGGACCTGAATTTGAATACGATTAGGGTTGAGTAAGCCACCTGTCATTAGGAGTTAAACAGATGAGCATGTTCTGCTACCAATGTGAGCAAACATCGCAGTGCACCGGATGTACTACCATGGGAATTTGCGGGAAAACTCCGGAAACAGCTAATCTACAAGACGCAATCGTGCACCTTGTTAAGGGTATAAGCTTTTTCGCACATGAGGCCCGACTGCTTGGTGTCTCAGATGTTGAAGTAAACGATGTTACGCTGGAAGCGCTGTTCATGACGCTCACGAACGTCAATTTTGATGCTGATGAGCATGTTGTCTACATCGATCATTTAAGGACTGTACGGAATAGAGCAAGGACCATGTACAGGCTAGCCGCCACAGCTATGGGTTTAACACCCAAAGAGCCGACCGGTCCTGCCGCCTGGCACGTACCGTCGACTAAAGCCGAGCTGCTCGATTTTGCAAAAACGTTTTCGATTCTTGCTGATATAACAAGAGCTGGCGATGATATTGTCGGTCTCAGAGAGATGCTTGTTTATGGTATCAAAGGAATGGCTGCTTATGCACATCACGCAGCGGTCCTCGGCTATCGCGATGACTCCGTACTTGCGTTCATTCACGAGGCCCTGTCGTATACTATCGAAAGCGAACCTGACACCGACAAGCTTCTTCAGCTTTGCCTGAGAGCCGGTGCCACCAATCTCAAAGTAATGGAGTTGCTGGATAGAGCTCATACGGAGACACTTGGACATCCGGTTCCAACGCCGGTTCTTACAACACATAAGAAAGGGAAGTGCATTCTCGTCTCCGGTCACGACATGCGCAGCTTGCTTGAGTTGCTCAAGCAAACGGAAGGCATGGACATTGATGTCTATACTCACGGTGAGATGCTCCCTGCCCACGGCTACCCGCGACTCAAGAAATTTAGTCATCTGAAAGGCAACTTTGGCACTGCATGGCAAAATCAGGTGAAGGAATTTGACGAGTTTCCCGGTCCGATTGTCATGACGACCAATTGTCTGAAACCGCCTTCTGAGAGCTACATGCAGAGACTGTTTACGATTGATGTGGTGGGCTGGGAGTCCGTGCCTAAGATAGAGGAGTACGATTTTACCCCGGTGATCGAGATGGCTCGAGGCTGTCAGGGCTTCAGCTCTGACGAGGATGAGCAGACGATTCTTGTTGGCTTCGGTCACAATGCGGTTCTTAGTGTTGCCGATAAGGTAATCGACGCAGTAAAACGCGGCAGCATAAAGCATTTCTTCCTTGTCGGCGGCTGTGACGGAGCTGAGTTCGCTCGCAACTATTTTACTGATCTTGCCGAGCAGGTTCCCGCCGATTGCGTAATTCTGACGTTGGGCTGTGGCAAGTATCGCTTTAACGACATGCAGTTCGGCGACATTGAAGGCATTCCGCGCTTACTCGATCTTGGTCAATGCAACGATGCGTACTCGGCAGTGGTGATCGCAACCGCGCTTGCCGATGCATTTGGCTGCTCGGTCAACGATCTTCCTCTATCTCTCATCATCTCCTGGTTTGAACAGAAGGCCGTGGCCGTTCTCCTAAGTTTACTTCACCTCGGTATCAAAGATATTCGATTAGGACCGAACTTGCCTGCCTTCGTAACTCCTGGCATTCTCAAGCTCTTAGCCGACGCATATGGACTCAAGGCGGTGACAAAACCAGATAAGGATCTAGCCGTAATTTTAGGGCACCGCGGATAATGGCACTTAGCCGTAATGAATGTCTAGCCTGATCTTCTATCTGTTGCAAGCTGCCGCCAGAAGCTGTGTTTAGCAAAGCCGCTCGGTATGCATCTCTTACTTCGATCATTGTCGAATGGGGCAGGGTATCGAAGTATTGCTCTTGCAGATTGTGACCTACCTCGTGGTTGTAGTTGTGAGCAGCGCGTAGTTGACTCCAATTCTCCCAGGACAAAGTCCATCAAACGCTGACCGGCCAGAACTTGATTGATACGTCCAGCTTCGGTTCCGCCTGCATGAAGCCCTTCGTTATTCTCTCTGTAGTTGCCATCAAATTGAAACATAGTATCTACCGCCGTTTAGCTGATAAACCCATCGTCTAGGCAGCGTGGAATTCTTTAATGCGGTTGAATCCCAAAGATTGGTTCGCCGCCCCTGTCGAAATCCAGCTTGCCCTGGAGTATCCTCAGGCCGATTCATGCAAATTCGCATAGGCGGTCAGAGCGCTAAGAACCGCTCCAAATCCGACCATGCCGTTAGCCCCTTGAACCAGTCTCGATACCGCAATGTCGGATTTCGAACACTTTCGTGCTGCATCGCCAAGCCGTTCTAAACAACGATCACGTTCGGCGATTGCGATCTTCGGCAAGTTGTCTCTCGATGAGCCGGAGGCCGGACTCACAATCAGCGAAAGGGATTCTGTTTTACGACTGTCGGCTATTTTTCTAGTAAGTGGTTGGACATTTGCGTTTCGGACTGCACTATCATCAGACCGCTTCTCCTCCCCGTCAGAAGGCGATTCTGTGATAATGGCCAGGTCCGGAAGCACCCACGCAGGGGAGCCAGCAGACCCACGCGGAACAGGAGCTGACTGAAGCTCAGACCATTCCGACTGAAATACGTTGGACGGATCAAAATCCGCCGGCGTAAACGATTCGTTGAATTCCCAACGTGACATTCCCATACCTCCCAATCCGCACTGCAAATTTAAGGTCTGGGCATTCACAATCGCCTCACAAAACGACTGCGCCAGATTAATAAGCTGCCGTGACCGCGATGCATGTGTCACAGGTTAGCCCTTCAAGCGCTCTTTTCCTGATGCCGATTATGCAGTAAAACTGCTAAAGTGGCTTGACCGGCGTGAGAAGCCAACAACAACATCCCTCTTCAACTCGCAAGGGTTGTGTCATCGACGGTCATGCTGACCACAAGCTCCATCAGTGCGAAACCAACCTTGCCAAACCGAATGCGCAACCCCCTGCCAATCCGCCTACTAAGACGGTCTGAAATGCTGTGCGGAGTGGATGAACGCCAACGAATGTGCCCTTAATGTATCCAAACGTGAACAACGCTATCAGCGTGAACACAGCGGACCAAAGCAAGGCCACGTATGGTTCTTGATTAACCATATACGGTGTCAGTGGTATCAAACCTCCACCGATGTAGGAGAACCCGATGGTCAGCGCGCTAATTGGAGCCCTCTTAGGGTCTGGTTCGTCCATTCCTAATTCAAACCGCATCATGAAATTGACCCAGTCGGTAGGCCTCTTTTCGAATGCTTGAATAATTGGTGTGATTTGATCGTAAGTGAGTCCATACTTACGGAACACCTGTCGCACCTCTAATCGTTCTGCGTCTGCCTGCTCCGCGACTTCTTTAATCTCTCGAGCATGCTCGCTTTTGTAATGTTCGGAATCGCTTTGCGCGGCCAAGTACCCGCCCAGACCCATTGCTATGGCTCCTGCCGCGACCTCGGCGACTCCAGCTATCACGATGACTGCAGTTGTACCGACGGCTCCCGACAACCCGGCCGCCAGAGCGAACGGCACAGTAAGTCCGTCAGACACTCCAATGATTATATCCCTGACGGTGTCGCCCGCGGTGAAATGCTTTTCTATATGTTGTCTGGGTGGTCGCACTTTCATCAGGACTCCGAGGATAAAAATTGCCGACGAATAGCGACTTACTTTCCTGACCCGCTCTCATCGCTCAGCTTGGGCTCCCTTTTACGATGATAATGCTGAACCACTTCGAGCGCTTCATCCTCCGGGATGACTTATGGCTATTTTGATACCACAGATTGGCTTTTGCCAAGCCTTTGAAGTCTTAGAATTCCTCGTCTACTCTGAGCTCGGGGCCCAGCTCCACTTGTCCTCAACTGTCTTCGCGCACTATTACTTACGGCACTCAATAGGTCCTTCGGTTGATTTCAATATACTCCTAAATCGGGATTCGCATACCCCCGAAACGTGAGACAGTAGATACATTTATAGGCAACCGCGGGGTCTGTTGATGTTTAGAGTAGATAATCCCGAGTGCCATAGCCTGCTGTATGTATTTATGGTTTGGACTCTGTGTTCGACATCACCATCATTGGCCAATGATACTATTGACGGTTCAGCTCCGGCAGTCCGAATAGAGACGGGGAGAGAAAATAAACAGAAATTATTGGGAGCTCAGGACGTCAAGCCTCTTTTGGCACTTTCGTCTTCCTTCGGCCAAGCGTCAAGCAACTTTCTCGGTTTTCCCGATACCGTGGCGATTGTGCTCAAGTCGCAGGTGAAACCAGGTGCTGGTTATGGCGACAAGTTGCCAGATTCGAGCACCAAAAGCACTCCTGCGGCTATCAGTGCGGCGGGGCGCATCGAGTTATGTGATGACAAGCCCTTTCATGTGCATGCAATGCTTCCAGGCAGGATCTATCAGGACAACACCGACATTGGCAAGTATTTCCTTAGAGGTGAGGTACTTGCAACAATGGAAAGTGCAGAACTGGTTAGGCAGAGTGCCGACTATCTGATGCGACTGGAGCAGATTGAAATGAGCATCAGGAAAAGTGAATCTTTGGGTCGATTGGCGCGGGCTGACTTGGAGCGGATACAGAAACTTCTAGAAGAAGGCATCATCGCCGAAAAAGAACTCAGACAAGCTGAAGAGAATGTTCGCACCATTGCTGAAGACCTGGAGGACTTGAACGAGCAGCGAATCCGTTTGGAAAACGAATCAAGGGCGCTTACAAAAATGTACGGTATCAAATCGCTGGACGTCAAACAAGATGCAGTGCCCAGCATGCTGCCACTTAAGGCACCTAACAGCGGAGTGGTTATAGTTAAGACAGTGAGTCTTGGTGATAGAGTCAACCCAGATGAAGCGGCATATGTGATGGCAAACATACGCAAAGTAAACCTGATCATAAATTTGCCCGTTTCGCAACTCGGACGTGTTACATTAGGTCAGGAAGTCAGATTCTCTCAACAACAAGTTTCAAGGAAGAGCTATTCCGGTAGGATCCATAGCATAACGTCGAATGGCCCATCGTATCAAGATTTCTCAGTCAAAGTCGTGCTCGAAAATCCAAAAGCGCTTCTAAGACCAGGCATGACCGGGCGAGCCACAATTTCTGTCAAATGACATGGGACCCTATGGCCAGAGCGAACTGAGTTTCATGTAGTCTCTACGCTTGAACCTAATTCATGCCCTCACTGGCCTCTAATCATTATTACCGTTTCACATGCGAGGCTTGACCCAGCATCATTCCAACGAATGAAGTTGGCGTCAGGCGTCATACATCTAATCGACAGATCTTTTTTCCATCGCTTGTTATTGCACCAATCAAAAGCATAACGAAACCGCCCCAGATGGCAGGAATCCATCCAGCGATCGTCAGGTAAGCCGGAATAAGCTCGGCAGTCAGCTTTAGTACCACAGCCGGTACCAGCCAGAAACCAATTAGCCAGATTGGTATTAGGTAGAGCAATGCCATTCCGAATGATGTTATCGTCAATAATATCGAGAGACTTATGGCCAGTACTTCGATTACCCAAGCGGCAATTGCAAAGAAAAGTCCTGCACCGATAGCATTCAAGAAATTTCCATGCCAATGAAATCCCGGTAACATCGGCAGAATGAATTGGAATGCGCAGGCGCTAAGTATGAGCCGGATTATGAAGGTCTTCATGTCAGTTCAACGGATTAGATTTATTCTTGCCGATCGCGACCGCTTCCGTTGGCGATTTTTTCTTAAACTTGACTATTTCAACCGAACAGGGAGCATTTTTTAGAACCTCTTCCGCCACACTGCCAATAAGGAAGTGAGCGATTCCCTTTCGTCCGTGAGAACCAAGAACGATCAAGTCCGCACTCCAACTTTCAGCGTACTCGCAGATTGTCTTAGCCGCAAAGCCTAACACGACCTTGACCTCCACTCTTTGGGTCTTCAGAATTTCTTGAATCTTCGCAGCTGCCGTTCCGCAATTCTTCGCACAGTCATCGTACATACGCTGTTCCATTGCGTTGGTAGGTGTAGGCATGTAGCCAATGCCATATTCCTGTGGAATCGGCTCCGCTACGCTCAGAAATAGGAACTGATCGTCTTCACCCCAGGGTCGCCCAGCGATAAATTCGACCGCGTTCGTCGAATAATCGGAGCCATCAACAGCGACAAGTATCTTCATGAATTCCTCCTCAAAGTATTGCTCTATAGTTGCAATACTGACAGAGTCCTTGCGGTTTTACCTCAACCGTTCTTTGTATGTTTGTCTGAGGTGAGGGTACTCCTTTCGGCTGATCGAGCTTGACACTCCGCATTCTAAAAACCAAGTCTCACGAAAACAATTGCTCGATTGGTGGATCGCCAAAACATCCAGGATCCAGGATCCAGAGCCCATGCAGCAAGGCCAAGCGTTGACTCGCATGAAGACTGATTGTCGAGCAATGGCTTGAATTGCGGAAAAAATTCTTGCTAATAGGTTTGACGAAGGTAGGCCTGAGTCAAATCGCTGATAATGCTCGTGAGTTGCGTCCTAATTTTCTCATCGATCGCCTTTACTGTTGCTCGTCGATCTACCGTGTACTGGTCGTAGTAATCTCCTAAACATAACGGCTCACCTATCGCTATCAGGATCAACTTACTACAATCAAGGGTTGCGTTCTTGAACAACGCGGTCTCAAGTAGCTCGACAACTTCATAGATATCGTCCTGACTTACCGCGTCGTAATTCCGAGCCAAGAGGCTGTGCTCAACAGCAATCAAGTCAATAGCGAAACATAGCTCCTTGTACAAACTCTTGAGCTCAGCGACTGTAAATTGGACCGCTCCTACACTTTCATGATGGTAAAAGCAATCGCACAACTGACTCTTGATTCTATGCGCGCATTCAATCTGTGACTCGTTCTCATTCAGTTTGACATTGAGCCGGCTTGCCACTCGCTTGAGAATCGCCCATCTAAGCCGCGTCATCCTGGTAGCAAAATCAGTGGCAGAGGATAAGAGCACATCAAAGCGTCTTTCCAGCGTGGAGACGAACTGCAATAAAGATCGTCTGACGCGATCTGCAGAAGTTTGATTCTCTAACCTGAACAGCTCAAGCTTTTTCTCGATGCGATCCATTGCATTTTCAAGTTGTTCACTAGCGTCTTCGCTTAGGAAATACCGGATTGCTATTGGAAGAATGGAAATGTTGCCGGGAGTGTTGATCGATCTCAGATGATTCATGGCAGCAAAAGACATTTGCACAACACCACGCTCCAGCGGCATAACGAATTCATTAAAATGCGATATCTCTCCTTCCGGAAAAACGACTAATTTATGTTGGTTGGCCACGAGTAGGTCGCGCGTTGTTCTATAGGCGCTGACATCATTCGTGCCTCGCTCGATAGAATAGCAACCAAGACGCGGCAAAAACAGCCGATTCAAACCATGGTTGCCATGAAAAATTTCGTGGGCGGTCAAGAAATAGAAATCTTCTTTTAGGATTCTGGACAATCCGAAAATGACCTCAGCATCATCATCTGAAGAGTGGTTGGGGCAGATCACCACACGCTCGTTCTTAAGCAACTGAAATCGTTGCAATCCATCGCCGACAATGCGTAATTTGATACCACCATGCTTCAAACGCATCATCAGCGGCCATGCGAGCTTTGCCAGATCAATGATTGCTCTGGTACCCTTGGGTGAGATGTATCGCCTATTCCGCACGAGGCCGCTCCTGTCCACTGATACTGACATATTAGAAGATGTTCTACATCCGGACATCGGCCCAACGGCTTAATGAGTTAGATCTCGACAGTTGTCTTCACATCCCATCGTTGTCTTCGGTACCGGAGGGTCGTACTTGGCTGGCGATGGATTTCCTTTTAGATACAGTTGGTGAATCCACCAGAGGCTTTGAGCGATGCTGTAGCCCATTCGTCACCACAAACTGCAATTGTCGAATAAAGATAGGATATCCACATAACCGTAAATCCAAAAATCCATCCTTCTTCTTAATCATATGAGGAACGTGTTCGTATCACATCGGCCCAAAGCATTATAGAAAACCTAGCCTGAGGTTCTACCACTTAGAATAATTGCTACCAAGCCCCGCAAGCGAAAGCAACGGACGGTACCCTATTTGGTATCACAAGCTCCGGTACTGGCGTACTCCAAGCTAGCCTTTCACGCGTATGCATTTGCTGCCGTCGGTGGTGAGCGCAACACATTCCACCACCCACGCCATGAGGGAGAAAAATATGCCAGCCCCGATCGCGTGCAAAAAGTTACCACTGAACTTTACACCCGGAAGCATCGGCAACAAAAATTCGAATGCACAAGCCATTAATAACAGCCGAAGAGCGAAACGTTTCATTTCAATAACTCCAAAAGGTTTTCATTCTATTTTGAAGTTGTGCGCTTGTCCTGGTATCCAGAAAAAGGCCGTAACGGTATTAACTCTGTCAGTCATCCCTTGGACTAATTGCCAGATCAATCTTTTTGACGATGAGAATCGTTTGCCAGGCGAAGCACAATAGCAATGTTGCCGGAAGGAAAGAACTGCTGGAATCAGTTATTGCAAGAGCCCGGCTCTAAACTGTGAGGTAAAAGAAATGAAGAATGCAATATTGACAAAAGAAGAGACAAAGAAGGATGAGCTTGCACAAACGCGTCGAGAGAGTCCCTTTTATATGCTTCAGAAAGAGATGAATAAGCTGTTTGAAGAATTCGGTCATGGACGCTCTCTGTTTCCGGCTCTTTGGCACGAGCCTTTCAGTGAATTCCACGCCAAGGTTGAGGTGAAGGACACAGAAAAAGAAGTTGTTGTCACTTGCGAGCTTCCCGGCATCGATCCTGCGGAAGTTGAAGTAACTGTTCGCCAAGACTGCCTGACAATAAAAGGACAGAAGAGAGAGGAGAAAGAAGAAAAAGAAAACGGATATTACCGAACAGAAAGATCATACGGCTCATTCTACAGAATGCTTCCGCTACCGTACGGAATTGATCGGGAGAAGGCTAGCGCAACATCAAAAGACGGCGTAATGAAAATTACATTGCCGAAAACAGTTGAGTCGGTCAAGGCCGAGAAGAAGATTGAAGTGAAGAAAGGCTGATCTTTTCAAGCGGATAGGCACGAGGACTCAGCCTCTTTCGAGGCCGAGTCTGTCCCGAAGGTGGATAAAAGGCATGACCACGTCGCGTTACATACGGAAGCTACTTGCGGCTAAACAACCGGAACACAAGAGTCTTCGAAGAGGATGCATCCGTGAGGCCGCCCTCGCAGTGTTACTGGTAGCTCTAATTGCAAGTCTCCTGCACTTACTGAGATTGTCGAAATTGAAAACGAAACAATCGATCGAACCATCGTCAGTTCCTGAGCCGAAGGATCTGTCAATAATTTTGTGTCATTAGGTTAGACAAGCGGAACCCTTCCTTCGAACTCCAGGGAGAACCAGTT
>JAIERK010000230.1 GCA_019746975.1 Candidatus Obscuribacterales bacterium | reverse complement strand
AAAGGCACACCCAATATTGGGTAGGTGTAGCTTCTGCCGAACGAATACATCCCGTCTTGCATCTTGGCACCGAAAAAACTAATCGGCACTGGCAATCGGATAGTATTGCGGGCGGTCACCACCACAAAGGGTGACCCACTCGGTGGATTCGTGCCGTTAGGATTGGTGACGAATTGAAAGTCGGCAGGGACGATTTTGGGCTGAGTAACGAAGTAGCCGTCGGTGTTGTAGGCTCTGGCAGTTTGTTGTGCTGCCTTCAATCCGTCGGAGGCGGAGCTGGTCGCCGCTGCAGCCCTGCATGAGTTGCGGGCTACTTGATCTAGAATCGAATATCCCCAGAGGACTATGACAAGATTGAAGACGAGGACACTGAACACAACTAACAGAAGTGCCACTATCGCCAGTTCAATTGTTATGGCGCCACGATTGGAGCGGCTATTTTTATTTTTGAGATTCACTGGTCTCTACCCTTGCAAATTGCCTATTAGGAAGTTGGGGTTGTATGGAAACGATTTTTTCTTATTGCAATACGACGAGACTGCGCGCGATAGTTTGGAACGCCTGTCTCAATTGTGATGATGTCTGTACGGATATGTAGATTGCCCCATTGCCGGACTTATACGCAATACCCTGTCCCGTGCGATTCTTACCATCGCCGAGCAGAAGATCTTCTGCCGGTTTGACGTCGGGATTTTGGGATAGACCGATTGTGTAAATCGGAATTCCTTTGCTTCGGGCGTAGTCTGCCTGTGCGAGCGCCGCATCGGACGCCAGGGCTAATGTGCCACCGGGTTGGTTCGGTACCCCGTCTGTGAACAGAACAAGTGCACGCTTTGCACCTGGTCGAAATTTGTTGGCGTCAGTCAATTCGGCGAGTGCAACCTGGAGGGAATGAGCGATGTTCGTCCTGCCCGTCGGACCAAGTGGTGGCGTTGTGGAGGTGCCGTTGATGGCATCAGTCACTTGCGTGTAGTTGGACTGTCCTTGATCGAGTGGAATGAGAGGTACGGGAAATACACCGGTTCCACCTCCTCCGTAATTGGAGTCGATATTGAGGGTCGTACCGGACCATGTACCATTGGCTGTGGTGCCGGCGAGATCAGCGAAAGTAGACAATCCAAAATGACCGTTGCTGGAAACATTCATTATGTAGAAAAATTCACTGGCGGCAGTTCGGCTCGCGGCGATAGGGTCGGCTATTTTCTGTACCTGACTCCAATAAGCATCGTAGTAGCCTATTTTTGGAGTTGCCAGTGCCGGATTTACTGCACCACCGCCCTGGCTCTGCTTCAGAATCGCGACGCTTTCCATGTTGCCGCGGCTCGCTTCTAAACATGTTTCGATATTCGGAAAGGTGAAACCCCCGACATCCGGAACCTGCACTATCATATCGGTGAAACCGTTGCTATAGGCGTGCGGATTGAGTCCATTACCATGGAGCAGAGATGGATTGGTCGGGTCGAAGTTGCCGGGTGGCCAGCCCTGTTCTGGTACTACAGAACCTGCAGGATACTTCACGAGCGCCGCTGCGAGGGGCGGAGGCAAACTACCGGCAGGGTACGTCACTTGATTGCCTCGCAATCCGCTGATACTGTTGGGAGATGGGAAAGCGCCCTCAGAGAAGATCTTTGGAGATTGATTGGATGGTGAAGGATAGGCTGCATAGGATAGATTCTGCGGACGCAAGCAGTTGAGTCCGGTCCCCGTATTTGGTGGCAACGTCGCATCGTATATCTTCTTGTTCTCGATAATTGTATAGTCGACATAGTTGACTGCAGGATTCCAGAATCGTCTGACAAACTTACAATCAGTCTGATCGTCCATGGAACCGGACAGGTCATAACACAGAATGATGTCCAGCTTTGGTAAGCCACCATCGGAAAACGCGCTGACCGTAGCTTCAGGCATTATCGGTAATATCGCTGAAGCGAAGATCGTCTTGGCTGTGTAGTAAGAAGAAACTCGGATGGTAGTGGCTGATGGACTGCCAGTTGTCTGTGGATTGCCAGACTGATCGAGGAGCTGTATGTTGAGGATTGCATGGTAAAGAGCCGGATGCGTGTCGACGACACCATTGTTGGCATTACAAGTGACATTGCTATTGTTGAAATTGGTTTCGAGTATGCTGTTTTGTTGGAACGTTTGATTGGCCACTTGCATTGCCAAATCTTGAATTTGAGCATAAGTCATGTTCTGTGGGGAGCTGGCTAGGGCGGCTGTTCCCGCCAAGGCCGCGGCATCTGTTACGTTCTTCAATTCTGTTTGGGCAAGAGTAATTCTGCCGATCTCAAAACCGATCAATGCCAGTGGCAGAACAACGAAAAAGGCTATCACGAGTACTAGAGCGATTGTACTCACTCCGCGAGCAGATCTCCTGCCTCTGCGCTGATACGCTTGTGCCAGTTGATGCTTGGCGTCGAATGAAGAGTTCGCCCGCGTCTCCGATTTACAATAACTGATAGGATATCTACGCATAGTTTCTAGCTCCAGGCAGTTGTTTGATCATAGCGGTGGTGTCGCTATCTCGGGCCATTAAATGGTAACATCATCGAATTTTTTTATGTAGGAAAATGCAGACTCTAGTTGGTCAGTCCGCTTGGATTCTCGAAGTAGGATACATAAGCTACTGTCAAAGGATATGGTTGAGTAAGTCCTGGGATGCTCATCCCTTGCCAACCGCCGGCGATGTGTATTAACGGTTCCACCTGTCCAGCTACAACTACACGAGCCAAGTAGACATTCTGACTGACCTGCACCGATCCGGCTGGAAGTGGTGCCGTCTTCACTTGCGTAGCTCCAGCTCCAATTGGTTTTACCAATATAGAAAATGTTGGTGTTCCTGAGATGCCACTCCAACTTGCAGCGTCATTGCGGAAAACAGTATTGACTGTCGTTTGTGCTTTCGAGAAGGAGCCGGCACGAGCGGCTTTCATGCAAGAGTCGATAGTGGCTTGGTAAAGAAAAAACGATCTGGTAAACATTGATGCCAAAATGATCAACGGTAATCCTATACCAATGAATAGTAAATATAGTCCGGCAGGCATTTCTGCCAGGAAGGACCCTTCACTTCTTCGTGCAAGTTTCGATTTGGTTCTGTGATTGTTCATTATTCTGCCCCTCTAGTAACCTTCGATCCCGACCATCGCCATGTTTGGAAATCAGTCTCGCCAGCGGTTTTTATGCCAGGGTGAAATTTACCAGCGTCATTGTCAATCTCGATGCGTGAAGTGTTGGTGAAGCGAACGTGAAGTCAATGTGAAGAGTGGCGAATTCACGCAGAGTTCACGCTCGCTTCATGCCAACTTCATGTTCACTTCATGCCGATTTCACGCACTCTTCACCGTCGCTTCACGCTCAATGAAGACAATGTTGGACAAGCGGAATGCAAGGCGGCGTCCGAGACGGGTTGGGTAAAGCGAATGAACAGTAATGGCATTAAGAACGGTTCAACGAAGAACGAAACCGTAACGCACCAAACTAAGCTATTCGATCAAACATCAATATACTGTGGACGATTCAATGAACAGCGAGCGCTCGAGAGGCTGCGCGCCAAGGATAGTCTAACCAGAGTAAGCAAACTTAGTAAGAAAGATTTGATTCAGTTAAACGACGAGCAGCGCTGGGAGCGAGTATTCAATCCCGAGACGGTCGTAAGCGAAAGTAAACTGAAAACATTTAAACAGGAGCTTCAGAAAGTCAGGAGACAAAGAAGATCTGCAGTTTTGATCAAGGCGACAAAAAAGGCATTTGGTCCCGCTTTTGTTCCTGTTTTATTCGGGGCCGCTGTAATGACGATTATCGTGACACTGGTAGCACAGATGGAGTCGCAGGTATACGCCGCTCAGGGCATGGCGCTGATGGCGAAAGGCGACAACGAGAAAGCCTATACCTTTCTTCGAAAGTCGTTAATCTTCAATCCTTACAACGTAACATCGAGCTTCCAATCCGGGCGAATTGACGAGCGCCGCAAGGAAAGGCAAGCGGCGTATGAGCATTTCGATAGAGCGCTCAAAGTGGATCCTAATAATGTAAAACTTCTCGATCACAAAGGCGCTCTGGCTGTAAAACTGAACCGTTTTTCAGACGGTGCGACTGCGTACACTCGTCTCATCAAAATGAAAAATATCAGGAAACAGCCGCATTATTTTGGAAATCGTGCTGTTGCATTTTCCGGATTGGGCCAATTCGAGCGTGCAATTGACGACTATACTGCGCTGCTCAAGATGAGGCGTCGAGACAAGGACGCGTTGATTGGTCGTTCGTTCTGCAACCTGCAAATTTCACAACATGAAGCGGCACTCGCCGATCTGGACAGAGTCCTTGCAATCAATCCTAATGAGTATGAAGCGCTTGTGTTGAAGGGTTGGGCATATCAAACACTCAACAATTATGCAGAGTCCAAAGCCAATCTAGAAAAAGCTATTGCTGTTGAACCCAAGAATGTGCGCGCTCGTATCTACCTCGCTCATATGTACAGACAGCAAGGTAATGGCAAAACCGCTGTGCAGGAGCTTAACAAGGTAATTGCGATTCAGCCGAATTCTCGTGACGCGCACGTTTTGAAAGGTCAAATTCAACTAGCTCTAGGGCAACACCAGAGCGCCGTTAACGAATTCAAAATTGCCGATCAATTGAAGCAGGAAGAAAATTATTATACGCTTCTCGAGCGTGCAAGAGCGTCTTACGGTGCTGGCGACAAGCAAGAGGCATTGAAAAGCTACAACAAACTGATTGCACTAAAACCGGACGAATCGAAAATCTATTTCGAACGCGGCGAAGTCAACGGTGCTCTTGGTAAATTTGAAAACGGCATCAAGGACATGGACAAGGCAATCACTTTGTATCCTAACTTCACCCAGGCGATGCTCAAAAAAGCAGAATTCAATCATCAAATTGGCAATAACGTGTCCGCGATCGCTAACTATAATCAGGCGATCAAAGCGAGCCCAAGTGATAGCATCCCGCTAGTCGCATTCGGAAAATTCAATCTCGAGATAAAGAACTATGTGACCGCACGAGAGTGCTTTGAAAAAGCCACTCGCATCAACAAGAATGATAAAAGCGTAAAACAATTGATCGCGACGGCGGACCAGTCGCTGCTCAAGCTCGTTGGAGCCAAAATTGTTATCGATAGCGGTGCATTAAGTCCACGCGAGACTGCTGAAATCGAAAAATCAGACTTCAACACCCTTATGCAGAATGGCTACAAAGCTGCTAAGGCTCATAAACTCAAGTATGCTGTTGCAGCTCTAGAGCAAGCTGTGCGACTGCAGCCCAACTCGGTTGCAGCGCGACGATATCTGGCTTCGATTCTTCTCGTAGCTGCTAAGCCGTCTCAGGCCGAAGGTCAGATGGTTGCCTTGACTCAGCTAGGCGCTGACGAGCCCGGCGACAGTTTGCTGCTAGCAACTGCATATAGGAAGACAGGGGATTGCGAGAAGGCGATTGTTCATCTCGAACAGCACCTCGCTAAGAATCCGACAGATGTCAATTCGTTGGCTGACCTATCGGATTTCTATGCCTCCACCGGCAACACCGGGAAAGCTATTGATATCTGTCACGAGGCAATGTCAAAAACGACTAATCAAGGTAACTATGCTAGGCTTAAGGAGCGTTTGCTGTCCCTGCAAGAATCGGAATCTCGCAGTCTTGAAAAGAGAAAGGCGACGCAAAGCAAAATATCTGTGGACACGCAGGGATAGAGTACATGACGGGGCGTCCGTACAAGCAAGTTTTTCTTTCCCTCATAACCATAGTTTATGTTTTAATCACCGCATTTTGGCTGGCACCTGATACCGAGCTAAAGAAGCGAATCGTTGAGCCCGTCCGACCTTTCTGGCTGTTCTGGCATCTCGATCAGAGTTGGGCGCTTTTCTCGCCTGTTATTCGACACATCAATTACCATACTGTCGGGCTTGTTACGCTTAAAGACGGATCGAAGATGATCTGGGAATTGCCGCGCATGGATAAACTCGATGTGGTGCGCAGGTTTCAACACGAGAAATTTCGCAAGTGGGGGATCGACAGTCTTCCATGGCCGGATCATAAGGAATTCTGGCCGTACCTCGCTCGATATGTAGGCAAGCGCGTCTACAACAAAGAAAATCCGCCGGTACAATTCTCGTTGCTGCTCTATTGGACAAATATTCCGCCGCCGACGCCTGATCAGTTTGTCCTGAAAGACAAATTACCAAAACACTCTACTCCCAATCATGTTTTCACCTACAGGTACACAGAGGAGGATTTTCGGTGACCTTAGGAAAGCTCTGGCAATTGTGGTATCAATTCTGGTTCCAACCGAAACCGGTACAACCGCTTGCGCTCTATCGGATTTTCTTTGGGCTTCTAATTCTTCAGTCTCTCGTAATTCACTTGGGTAGCGACTTTCTGACCTGGTATGGACCGAACTCAATCATTCCGTTCGAAGCAGTTAAGCGTTACTTCTGGTGGAATGAGCCGCGCTTTGACATCATGTTGATGCTTCCGAATGAAGAAGGATGGTATCTCGCATTTTTTGTATCAATGATAGTCGCAGCGCTGTTCACTTCATTGGGCTTATTTACACGATATAGCGCTGCCTATTTATGTCTTGGTCTAATCAGCATGCATCACCACGATCCGTATAATATCAATGGCGGTGACACCTTCTTGCGGCTCACCAGTATGTTTCTCGCTGTTTCACCGTGTGGAGCGGCATGGTCTCTGGACAACGTGATAAGGCGTCTGCGAGGATTGCCGATAGAAACTGTGCATAGTCCTTGGGCGCAGCGAATGATTCAAGTGCAGCTCGCCATAGCGTATTGCGATACGTTCTGGTGCAAAATCATTGGACCGCAGTGGTTGGATGGGACGGCTGTATATTACGCCACGCGATTGGATGATCTGGTCAGATTCAACCTTCCGATTCTCTTCGACAATTTGCTGTTCTGCAAGTTACTTTCGTGGGGAACGCTGGTTATTGAGTTTGCGATGTGGACATTGGTGTGGTTCAAGGACGTTCGCTACTATGTGCTACTGAGCGCACTCTGCTTGCATTTCGGGATCGATGTGGCGATCAATCTGCCGGTGTTCGAATGGGCATTCATCGCCTGCCTAGTAACATTCATCGAGCCGGAGGATCTGAAGAAGGTGAAGAACATGATTATGCAGTTTGTAACTGCTCGCAGTAAAAAAACATTGGTGCCATCGACTGAGCAATAGGCTATTGGTTGCGTGCTCTCGTTATTCGCTCGTGTCCTTACGTTACAGTCGACAGCAGTTTTGACTCGTTTAGGTGTTTAAGCAGTTCCACAGTTCTCAACCACTGGTCGACTAGAAATGGAGACGCGGCTCCCTTTGTCCCGACTGCTTCGAGTAATGGAAATACGCTTGACTCCTGCTTGGGCTGCCAGCTTCCATCGGCATTTCTGACTCTGGTGTTGCAGCTTTTGTAAAACTCTCTTTCAACGGTAAGCTCAGAATTTCTCGATTTTTCATGCATGAGTGATACCACTTCTGCAATCGCCGACCAGGGGAGAACCTTGTTGCGTTTTTTTGACCATCTCGCGACACAATTCAGTGTGCGGAGAATGTCGATTTCGTAAAATCGTGGGAATGTAATTGAAATCCAGTTGCTGTCGATAATCTGATCAGCTTTGCTTAGCGAGTGAAGCAATCGTCGCTTGAGCAGGTAATCGACAGCCCTATCCAACACTTGCGTTTCTGTTTCATTCAAATCGTCATATTCTAAAAGTGATTCGACCAGATGAACTGTCGAGATCATGGAGCTCTTACCGTTGTTTGTGTAAACTGTCTCGTCGCAGTTGTACCCGCCATCCGGTAACTGGTATTTGACAAACCACTCTCGAATCCAAGGCATGTTCGAGGTATCTCGACCTGCATGGTGCAAGATTCTGTGGGCGGTACCAAGCGCGCATTGGCACAAGACATGAGCAATCGGATCGAACCCTGCGGGAACCTCGCTCTCGGAGAATGGAAAGAAATGCAGGTACTTTTTCTCGAGCGCACTTTCCAGCAATTCCAAAGACATATAAGGTATGTCTTTCGCTAGGCCCATCTCGTAGAAAAGGGTCATGTGCCACCAGGGGCTATTCCATTTCGGCCAATATGGATCTATTTCCATACTCTTGGCACTGTCTTCCGACGAGAGGTACCTCGACGACAGACTTAGTTGTGGCTCCACAATAGTCAAGTATTGCGAAATCGTCTCTTCGCCGGACTTTTGGGTGCAGTGCGGCTTTTCAAGAACTTCTCGAAGGAGATTCGGGTTTGAACCTTGGATATAATTCATGATTACCCTCTCATGATAGCGCTTGGCATGTGGTTTTATTGGTTGCCTTTCATAAATTTATCAGTTCGATTAGAGGATATTTAGTTTGTATGGATAAGCAACGTCTTCTAGACGACATTTCAAGGATAGCTATGAAGTCACGTTAATGATAATCTTACATTCTTGGCAATATTCAAACACATCACGGCGGTCGGAATCATGGCTACGAGTATTTCAACGCGCGCGACGACGCGCTGGAAAAGGATTCTCGACTTTCTCGCCGTTGCAGGTCCGATTATTTGTCTTATAGATTGTGTGGTGTTACCGGTGGTGAGCGCTGTGCTTCCGTTCGTCGGGATGGAGCAAGTGTCGCATGGGCTGATTAACGATCAACTTGTTTTTCTTCTGATTCTTGCGATCTGTTTGCCTATCATCGTGCCTGGTTTTTTGAAGCACAGAAGCAAGCGCGTGCTCGGAATGTTCAGCGCTGCCATTCTATTGATGTCGGTAGTCAACTTTTGCGGCATAGCAATCGAGGAAGGAGTACACATGTGTATCTCTTTGCTGGTCGCGGTCTTGTTGATCTCAGCCAATCGAGAGAATAAGCGACTTCTCGGCTGCGGATGTGCACATCAACATGAAGGTGCTGCGCACGGTTCGCTTTCGTTGCGCGAGGACGAAGCTTCCACTCACAGCCTGACACCAGCCCCCGAAGGCAGCCGCCTTCGTAGCGAGCATCATCACCACGACCACGGACATCATCACCACCATCACGATCATCATGGACCGTGTATTCACGAAGTCGTTGTGGCGCTTGAGCGCGTAGAAAGCCTTGTTCCAGATCATTTTGAACCCCGAAATAATCTGTCATTCGCTCCAACAGCAATATTTGAAGCCGCACAGAGCGACAGCGCCGCACACGGAATTGCCGAAGTTGAACAGCTCTCTTTAGTGCGCTAGAAATATAGATGGCGTTTGCACTCAACATAAGCAGTCGGGTCTGCGCGGACGGTTGACGTTGCCCTCTGAGTGAGACGCGACGCTAATGTCTCACAAGCTCCGCTTCGAGACTTTCGAGGGTTAGTCGCCCTTGTCGATGGTAGCTTTCTGTATAATTAGTTGGCATGAAGTTAGACATCATATTTGGGTGGCATCTTGACGGTCCGTCCTATCCTGAAGTGTCGGCGGTTGGTCGTTTGACCGTCGGACCGATTGGACTGATTTCGCAATTGTGTTTGCGGCTTGGTATAGCGGTGATTTTGCCTGCATATTCCGTGCGAATTGCAGAGTACATGTCAATGATGTCTCAGCTTGACGACGGCAACCGATTTTATTCTCGTTCGTTCGAAACCGACCGCTGGGGAGCGGCGAAGATGCTTCTTCAGATGCGCGATGAGCTTGTCGGTAGCGGTTGGCTTATCGAGCACGATAATCCGAGTGTTGTCGACTCGATGCCGAAGCGATTAGCGACGTTCGAAGAGTTGGAACGCCTTCGGAATAAGAATATTCTGTCGACTCACGATCTTGTGAATCCGATTTTGAGGCGACTCAACGAAGTCCAGAATGTGGCCATCGATAAAATCACTCTGATTGATGACCTGGAGGAGCTTCCTCCAATTTGGCGGAAGTTGATACTTTTGCTGGAGAAGAAAGGCGTAGATATAGAAGTTTCTATCGATAGAGACAGTCAAATTAGTGGCAGTGCTGCTCAACCTCAGTCAGCAGTCAGTCACGAAAAGGTCGCGGAGAAAAACTTAGGCAGCGACGTGGAAAGACTCAGGTCATCGGTATTGTTCCAGCATGCAGTCGAGTTAACCGGTGATTCGACTTTCGCTATCCTCGAATCCGACGATGAAGTACAAGCAGCCGATTACATTGGGCGCTTACTCTCGACGATTGACGATTCTGACTCCACGGTGATAATTCGAGGAAGTTCTACTGCAATTCTCGATCATTTTTTGAAAAAACAATCGCTGCCTTCTCTTGGCGGTGGAAGCACCTCTCAACTGCGTGGCTATCTGCAGGCCTTGCCGCTAGCGCTTGAGCTATTGTGGGCACCGTTTGATCCTGCAAGGATGATTGAGTTCTTGATGGTGCCGATGGGACCGATTCCACGGTACATTGCGCGTCGCTTCATTCAGGCGCTCAGGAATCAGCCCGGTATCGGTGGCGGTGCCTGGCAAAGCGCGTGGGATGAAACCAGGGAGGACCTTCTTACTAGACTGAACAGGGAGTCGGAGCTGAGCGCCGAGATTGAGGCATTTGAAAATGTCTTGACGGAAGCGCCGGTGAAACCTGCAGAAGGTGCCGTTGTTGAGGACTTCGGAAGAGCTGCGAAGAAAGGGGCGGTGAGTCCCGTTGTAGACATCGATATCGCGGAGTTAGGAGACTCGCTTAAGGAAACGGTGGTGAGGTCAGAGGGTCGCGTTGAGCTGGACGCGCTAGTCAGATCGGAGGGAAGCGTTGAGGCAATTCCGCTGGTCAAGTCGGAGGAAGTCGGTGAGGCGGACTCACTGGTCAATTTAGATGGATTTCCTTCACTCGAAGCATTGGTCGAGTCGCGGATGCAAACCTTGCGTGACTGGTTGGAGCCCCCACTCTTTGACACCGGGGATGGTGTTCCGGCGAAAGTACTTTTGAGTATCTGCGATCGTTTTCGTAAACATGCCACCATGCGATTAAACACCATGCCTGATTCATCGGGCGATCAATTACAGGTTTTCGCCAAAATGGCTTCCTGTGCGGAAGTGCTTTCTGCAACCATAACTTCCACGGGAGCCGAAAAGCTAGTTCGATCGCAGCTTCTCAAAATTGTCGAATCGGCAATCGGCGATGGCTACAGCCCTGACGAGGCGGAAGCGTCATCCTGGGTGCCGATCGATCACCCCGGACAACTTCTCTCTTCTGCTCACACAGTGATTTGGTGGGGATTCATCGAACAGCAGATGAAAGTGACCATGGACCCTTGGACGAAAGAGGAGCTTGTTTATCTTGCGCATCAAGACGTAGTGTTGGAACCGTCGCAGAAAGCAGTTATACGAGAAGCAAAAAGTTGGCGGCGACCATTGCTAGTCTCTCCGCAGCGACTGATTCTGGTAAAACCACGGACAGTGGCAGGTCGCGCCGCGGCAGCCCATCCTTTCTTCCATGAGATATCTGCTGCGCTGGAGGGCGCAGATCCTGGAGTTAGAAACCGGATAATCAAGCAGGCACACGAGTGCTATTTCGAGCCTAAAACGGAAATATTGAATCACGTGCTCGTGGGGCAACCTGTTGTTAGACGCCGCTTGCCGGGACCTCGTCCACAATGGAGATATCGAGAAGATCTTGTTGTGCCGAAGCACCAGACTGCCACCAGTTTGGAGCGTTTGTTAGCTTGTCCTATGAGTTGGTTGCTCAAATTCCAAGCGAATCTCAAATATGGCAATCTGCTATCGGTCGTTAGTGGCGAGCAATTAGCTGGAGTTCTTGCGCATGCAGTGTTCGCTGAGATATTTTCAACCGACGTGTGGACAACGACAGTTGACACGAAGGCAAGAGCCGAAGCGGAGTTCGATAGGCTCTGTCCGCGATTGGCGGCACCTCTGCTGCAACCTGGATTTAGTCTCGAAAGGCAGAGATTGAAAAAGGCGATATGCGACGGTGCCGGTCAGTTATCGGATTTGATACGGGAAGCGGGATTCTCTTCCATTACTTGCGAGTCGGTTCGCACAGCCGTGTTCGATGATATAGAGATCACGGGGCGCCCTGACATGGTGTTGAAACATCCGGATCACTTCGATTATGTCATCGATCTTAAGTGGAGCAGAAGCACAATCTACAGACGCAGAGAGATTCTCGAAGGTAGGGCGATTCAACTGGCGGTATATTCGACTCTCGAAAGGTTGGAGTCAAAGGCGAAGACTGATGCAGGGTATTTCTTGATCGGGCAGAGACAGCTGCTGTCTGCCTCCGAACAACATCCCTTTCCTTCGCACAGTTATGTCAACGGCGAACCTCTTGATCTGACATTTGACCGGATGATTGCTAACGCCAGGACCCATCTCGACTACCTGAGAGGCGGTATCGCATACGCTACCGGCTTCGCACCGGAAGTGGTGATACCTTACGAGGAGGTCGGTGTCACCATTATCAGTGATGATGAGCCGGAGCTTCGTTCCAGCAACATCCCAGACATCACTTTAACACTAGAGCCGCCATGCCGGATTTGCGAATTCGGTAGGCTGTGCGGTAAGAAGGAGTATGACGCGTGATCGATTCGAGAGATACCATCGTTAATCCGATTACAGTCATTTCAGCCAGCGCAGGAACCGGCAAAACGTATCGACTGTCGCTGGAGTATTTGAACGGACTGCGTGGTAACTGCCAAGATTCAGCTGACTTGGTCCACGTCAATTCCGGCATCATTGCCACCACATTCACCAATAAAGCCGCCGATGAGCTGGTAGGAAGAGTTCGCCGCGTTCTTCTCGACGATGGAGACTGGCACAACGCCCAGGGTGTTCTCACAGGTTACCTGGGAACTGTCAATTCGTTATGTGGTCGACTTCTATCCGAGCATGCTATCGACGCCGGACTATCACCAGATCTTACTGTGATTGGTGAAGAACGACTTCCGGCGGTCTTTGCCATAGCGGTCGATTCAGTAATTCACGAATATGCCGACGAGATGCACGGTCCAGCCAACCGGCTGAAGCTGGACAATTGGAGGAAGGATGTACAGAAGGTCATCGACTTCGCGCGTGACAATAACATGGATGCCTCTGATATGGAGCGGCTTGCGGAAGACTCGTGGAACTCACTGAGCGCACTTTTGTCGCTACCAGACGAAGGTACGGGTGACGAGCTGGACGAACTTCTTGCTAGCGTTCTCGACAAGACTATACAGAATCTACCTGGGAAGGATGATTTCACTCAGTCGACCAGGTTGGTTATTGAAAATCTCTCTGACATCAATATGCGGGTTAAGTCTGGTGCGCATGTCGTTTGGCAGTCATGGGCCGATATGTCTAAGCTCAACGTCGGAAAAGGCAGTCGAGAAGCAATAAAACCGCTGATTGATGTGGCTCAATTCTATGTCCGTCACCCCCGATTGCATAGTGATATAAGAACTGCCATCTTCGGGGTTTTTCGATGTGCTGCCGCCGCCATGCAGAAGTATTCCGATTACAAAAAAGAGCACGGGCTGATTGATTTTGTCGATCAAGAGTTGCTTACGCTGAATCTTCTGGAGAAATCAGAGGTTAGAGATGTTCTCAAAGACAAGTTCCACTTGCTTCTGGTAGACGAATTTCAAGATACGAGTCCAATTCAGTTAGCGATCTTCCTTGAACTAGCGAAGTTATGTCGTTCTTCAGTATGGGTTGGCGATGAGAAACAATCGATTTACGGCTTCAGAGGTTCAGATCCGGAGCTCATGAGACATGCGGTCGATTACCTGGTTGGTGCCACGGGCGGTAGCAAGGATGTCTTGAAGACTTCGTATCGCTCCAGACCATCTCTCATCGGCTTCACCAACGCATTATTTTCTCAATGCAGCCAGATCAAGAACATTACCACTTCGAGTGCAGTGATTCAACACTGGGATAGAGACGAGCACCCAGACCAGGGTAATGCGCTCCATGTGTGGTGGCTCAAAGGGAGGAAACAGGAGCAGGCGTTGAGCAGCCTCGCGGGCGGTATCAGATCCTTGCTTTCCAACCCAGACAAGTGGAGCGTGCTTGACAAGAGCACCAAGCAACTACGTCCCATAAAAGGATCTGATATCGCTGTTTTGTGTAGAACCAATGCGACTCGCCTGAAAGCTGCCCGTGCATTCGTTTCACAGGGATTGACCGTGGCTACCGAGCGCGATGGTCTTTTAGACACTCCGGAATGTGTTCTTGTGTGCGCGGCACTGAGGGTGATGGTCGACGATAGCGATACTTTAGCGATTGCAGAAATTGCGAACCTGCTATCTCCCGAAGATGGCCGTTGGCTCGATCAATTGTTGGAACTCAACGGCTCTGCCTGGTTGGAGAAGTGGCTCGGGTCAGAGTCTATCGGTTCGAGCGAAACAAATCATTTGAGCGAGACTCTCGATTGTTTGTCCGCATTGTCCAATGCCAGATCTTATCTTGTCGATAAGACACCGCTGGAGGTTCTAGAAAGCGCCATCAATTGCAGTGGCGTGATGGAAAGCATTCTCTCCTGGGGTAACGTGCGGCAACGGCTGGCCAACATCGATAGTTTGAGAGGTATTGCACGTACATACGAAGAGCTGTGCAGCTCCGCCAGACTTCCCTCAACTGCTGCCGGTCTGGTGGTTCACCTTCATAAATTCGTGACGGGAGGGGGCAGCCAACCTGCCAATCCAGACGAAAACGGTGTTCACATCTTGACCTACCACAAGTCCAAAGGCCTGGAATGGCCAATGGTGATACTGTTCGACTTGGACAGGACAGTGCCGGGTGATCCATTTGGTGTGAAGGTCGATACATCCGCGGCAAAATTGGATCCAATGAAGCCACTGTCCGGAAGAACAATTCGATACTGGCCCTGGCCGTTTGGTCAACAGAAAAGCAAAATCTCACTAAAGGAGAAGGCAGATAAGACTCCTCAAGGGAGGGCTGCGGCAAAGAGGGCATTATCAGAGAATGTTCGACTGTTGTATGTAGGCATGACCAGGGCGAGAGATTATCTCGTATTTGCCTGTCGGTTTGGTACCGGTTGGCTAAAGTGTTTAACCGATGAACAGTTCGATCAGCCGATACTTACATTGTCCGATCAACAAATTTCCTATTTGGCAGAACTGATCGACGATGTAAAGGATTCAAATGCCTTATTCACTCCCATGGACGAACCGAAGGATATAGAGCCCTCATCGGACTTCTCGTCGCCCGTATACAGTTCGAACTCGACGCCTACCGCTCTGCCATTTCCCCCATACTATCTCAATCCGAGCAGTGCCGGCGATTCCGACCTCTCTATAGAGACCAGCGGTTCTGCGCAAACCCACCTCCTAGGAGAGCGATTTCCACTTAGCGGGACACCTGATATGCGTGTTCTTGGAGACTGCGTCCATGCCTATCTTTGTCTTGATACCTCAAGTGATACCGAGGAAAGCCGGCTCCAAAAGGCATCGCAAGTAGTGACGGCATTCGGCGCCCATTGGATTTCAGCAGAAGCACTACCCATAATGGCAGAGAGGTTGAGCCGATTTCTAATAGCCCGTTATCCGGATGCGCGAATTCACACAGAGATGCCCGTATCAGGCAGGCTGGGAGTGCGTAGGGTTAGAGGTACAATCGACCTGTTGGCCGAGACGGATAAAGGACTGATTATAGTCGACCATAAGACGTTTCCTGGTCGATTCGAAGAATGGGTATCGCGCGCTGTGTCATATGCGCCTCAATTAGCTCTATACAGGCACGTTGTCGAACAAGCTACGGCAAAACCTGTCATCGCGCAGTTTGTGCATATGCCGGTCGTTGGCGCAATGATCGAACTTGATTGTCGAGTTTCTCCGGGTGGTGTTAAAAAGGGTGTCGAGGCGGATTTTAGCGTTTAATCGCGATTGACCACGCACGGTCGATACACCTTGGGTTTATCAGCTGTATGGCTGAGTGGTATTGCCGGCAGTGTTGCCAGCGGTGACATGGCGTAGCCATGCATCTGACGTTCGCTAACTATAACTAGAAGGCTTGAAACAGCTGAAACCGTCCTTACGGCGGTCTTGTCTATGGTGATACAGGTGGGCTTATCGTGTTTAAACACATCTGGATAATGCATTGAAAATGGTTGATCTGACACCGTTTCTCACAATAGTGTTACCATCGGTGATATGCAGGATGATCCGGCTTTACCGCGACGAACGTACTGTCGCATGTGGCGCAAACCTTGTCTCCGACAAGCAGTTCACCATGGACAGTGGCGCGATCCGATTTGGAATCGACCACATGAGCGACGAGTTTAATCGTTTGATCTACAGGTGTTGGACGCAGATACTTAATCGAATGTTGAGCGGTGACTGTACATGGTGGATGTTCGAGCCCATTAGTCTGCATTAGATGCCATGATGCAGTCCAGTTGGAGTGACAGTCTAGCAAGCAACCGATCAGACCACCGTAAAGCATGCCGGGCATGGCCTGATACTTCAGCGAGGGTTCCCAGTAACACACCAGTTTGCCATCTTCTGGAAAACTTCTAATGTGTAGACCTTCTTCGTTAGCTGGTCCGCATCCAAAACAGATGCTTTTCGCTGCATACTTTTCCTGCAGGCTCAATTCCCTCGTAGTCATAGTCATTGCGAGTCCTTCGGATGATTTATGCCGCTGAAGTAGACACGGCAAACTTTGCCGAAGCGATTTGCATAGCTACTTCTGACGGCCGGCCTAATCATCTTAAAGACTAGCACGATAGCGACCGAGCTACTTGACCGAACCCTTTTGACCTCTGTTGGTAGAGGCGATGTTCCTGACCGCTTGCTGCCGATCGGCTGTCAGTACCATCAGCGCGGCTGCCGTGCAGAAGGTCCGACTGGTTATGCAATGTTGTCCCATCCAGCTGCCGTCGGTAAGTTGAACATGATTGAGATTGGTCGTGATCTTCTTATCCCAGTTATTCCATTCCTTGCTTTTGTTTGCCAGTAGCGAGTCGCTGATCTGCATGTAGCTGAGAAATTCTTCACCGCCGTTGCAACCGAATCCCTGGACGAAGCCTTTGTCTGCAAGTTTTGGCACTACTGAGTCGACGGCTTTCTGCTGCTCGACTCTCACGTCATCAATTCTGCGAAGATTGTCTGCTGCGTCTCGCCGCTTAGCTTCAGTTGTTGATTTATCCTTGAGTATGTTGTTGAAATAGCCACGGTCCAGGCTGTAGTTGTTGACGGAGCTCTGTAATGCCCCAAGGGTCGCTCCGGCGGCATAGAGCGGTACACCAGCACCACCTTTGCCGGCGAAGGATTTAGTGGACGGATTGAACTGCTGTCTGGAGTCACTCTCTGCTAACACCAGTGCTCTTTGATTGACCTTGACACCGGCACTCTTTGCTTTGTTTAAACCCTGCATTGCAAGAGACTTCGAATGAATTGGTGCCCAACCATCGCTGGCCCAGGAGCCATCGCTTGCTTGATTCTTCTCTATCTTATATATGATTTTGTCCAGGGCCGCAGCCACACGATTGTTGCCTTCTTCAGTCGGCATCTTCCCTTTGACGTCGGGTAGAAATACTGATGCAAGGAAAGTGTCGACGAACTGTCCGAGCTTGTGTTGGACCCGAGTCCCTTTTACCGACGTGATATACAGCGAGCCCTGATCTGACTTCTCGACGCTGGAGCAAACGTAAAGTGCAGCCTTCGCTACATTCGCCGAGTACTGTCCGGAGTTGGGTAGACTGCCGGCTCTAAGCAGTGCCATCGCAGCCATGCAGGTATCAGCCACATTTGGTAAGTCTCCGTTGTCGTAACCGCGAGATCTCATGCTGGGAGATTCTTCCCCTTGATTCCAGCTACCATCCTTGTTCTGTTGGCTGGCTAGGTAAGCCAACCCCTTTTTTACGTTGGTTGTGATCTCTTTCGGTTGAGCTGTCGATTGAGTTGTGGTCTGGTCGGCTAGCGCATCGCCTGATAGAAAGAGCAAACTGTTGCTTGAGAGAAGTGTGGCTGCTAAAGCGATCGATAAGGACTTGTTCATAAGCACCTCTGTGGAATATCAATTTTTTCGACTATTAATCGCATTATGCGAAAAACCGATTGGTGAAACCTCAGGGGGAATACTAGTCTCGTCATGTGGTTACTGGTGCCTTTTTATCCTGTTGTGCATTGGCGGTGGCACCTTGTCTCATTGATTGCGCTAAGAACTATTTAACAGTGATCGGGAAGAGATGTATTTCATATCCAGTAGGACTATCCAATGGCAGCAAGGGCGATTTGGAAGGCATAATCACTTTCGGAATGGTGAGCATTCCGGTCAAGCTCTACTCAGCCTCGACCAGCAAAAGTGTATCGATGCGCTTGGTGCACAAGAAATGCGACTCGAGGATCCGAGAGCAGCGCTATTGTCCGCGTTGTGAGAAGGTGGTCGAGTATTCGGAACTGACCAAGGGTTATGAGTATTCGAGAAACGAATATGTAAAACTCTCTGATAAAGACTTCGTGGCACTGCCCCTACCGAACAAACACGCCATCGAGATTACCGACTTCGTTCGTCTGGAAAGGCTGGATAAGGAATGATTGCGATCGTCTTTTACTGCAATCGCCAAATTCGATTCAATGATCGAACAAATTGAGCGGAAGTCAATAGACAGCCTGTGCTGCCGGAACAGTTGGACTGGCATACCTTGGATATCCGCTTGGTCCGCATTGTATATGGTGCGCTCACAAGTGTGGCTAAATCTGATTAAGACTGAAAGAAAACGCAGAATTCTTGGCAATTATGTGTCAAGATATGGTGACAGTTTGTTCAATCTAAATATTACACCGCTTCTGAAGTGACTCCCCGTGGCCCGTCGCTTTGGCAGAGCCCTTTTATTCTCGTTCAAACAGCTGGAGTGTCGAATATGAAAAAACACAGAAAAATTAGGCACTCTTTCGCGCTGATGACAATCGTGTCATTGCTGAGCGCCTCGACCGGACTCGCATATCCCACAGGAAAAACGCTCAACTCCGGTGAATCGCATGACGCTAGTTACGTCATGTCGGTGAAGAATGCTGGTCCCGTGACTGACGAGTTAGTCCGGAACTCTTCACTCGATGGCTCAGCTACAAAGTCGCTGCTCCACGCCGAGACGAGCGGGCTCGTTCAATCAGCGGAATCGGAAAGTACTGTTCCAATCACTACTGATGTAGCCGCTCCAATTGTGGAAGGTGACTCTGAGTCGGCGAAGCAGTTATCGACTTCTGTCCCCTTACCTGCCGAACAGAGCGACCCGATTGATGGCCGACCGGTTGCGATGCTTCCGCCAGAAAGCGGCATCTCTATGGACGCGGACGTGCTCGTAGTCGACAATGATGCCTACAAATCGCAGAGCCAGTCAAAAGACGAATCCAGCAAGACATCTTCATGGACCGAGGTACGGGCCGAAGCGGGCAAGTCAGTCATCACCGCTGGTGCTCGATTTCCAATCGTACTTATCACTGCTCACACTAGTCGGACCGGACGGGTTGGAGATCGTGTAGAAGGACGCCTCAAATCCGACATAGTCATTGGAGACAATCTGATCGCCAAGAAAAATTCTCAAGTAGTCGGGCAAATCTCTAGCGCTCACAAGGCACGTCGGATTTTGATCGCCCAGCTCGCTCCAAAGCGGTGGATGCGTGCCAATGGTGCTATTGGTATTAAGTTTAATGAGCTAATCAACCACGATGGCCAACATATTCCTCTGGTCGGAGCGCCGGCACGGATGGCACGGATCATAGACAACAAAGCCGAAGGAAGAGTATTAGGTATCAACCATAACGGCGAGATAGCCGCGCCATTATCGACCCAGTTGAAAAACCAGGGAGTTCAGTTGGCCTTGCGCGGAGCGGCAGGTGCTGGTGGTGTGTTCAGTATGGGAGCGGTGCCAGTCATTTTTGGTCTCATAGGCGCGATTCACCCATCATTCGCCTTCCTTCATCCGGTAGGCCAAAATGTGCCGCACCGTAGACTCAAAGGTTTCGGAATGGGCTTCTTGAGTGGATTGCCGGGCGGATTCCTGGTAGCGGATTATATCCTCAAGGGTGTAGAAGCCCAGGTTAAGCCTGGCGATGAGTTTCTGGTAGAATTCAGACAGGACTTTGACGGTCAGCCAGCGACCGTGGCGGAGCTACAACCTCAAGAGCGGATGAAAGTTCGTGCTGAAGTGATACGGAAAAAATACAAATCTTCGAAGTCCAAAAAAAGGGCGCTACGAGAAGAGCAGTAAGCAAACTCCTTAGATGCAGGATGACCAGCCCAAAGTATCTCTGAAATTCTTGGGACGCTTTCGAGATCGATTTGAGATCTACGATCTGGCCCACGCGAAGACCGCTCGACACAAGAACCGTAGCTTCATCTGTTCTCAATGGCTCTCCTTCCCGATCTTACTCTTGGGATACGAAAAACATTCTGTAGAGTTTGCCTTCGCCCAATACTCTGCTGAGGTCTCGAAAGCAGAAAAATATCAAGAATGTCACGAAGAATGCTAGCTGATGTGCGAAGAAGCAAAGCCAGTATTTTGTTGCGTCTGAAATAGGAACGCTGCCGTCGACGTGATGCAGGAAGCGACCTTCGAAGTGCAAAATAATATTGACCAAAATGGTGAAAAGAACTGACTTATAGAGGACGGGCACGATCAGAGGATAGTGTTTGAATCGATTGGAGAGTTTTGTTTTCTCGAGGACGAAGACGAATTTACCGAGTAGCAGAGCTCCAATACCGGCTGTTGCGTAACCGGCGAGAAAATCATTTTCTGAACACCGGGCGAGCAAGGTTGCACATCTGAATGTCTCTATTATCGCGAATGCGACAGCAAGATAAATTACAACGGTGCCGACCTGGATCACTTCATGGATGATCTTCTCTTTGAGCGAATTCTTGCGAGGAGCGGTTTTCTCCGCATCCGGGTCTAGTGCTGGTGTACCAATCTTTGGGAGATCCGATTGAATGGTTGCCGCTGCACCTGCTACCTGCGCGATTTCGATGCCAGTCTCAGCCGCCTGATTCTCGGAGTTGGGCTCGCCTTGGCTGCTCTGAATTGGCTGGTCGGAGTCGTTTCTAACTCGGGTATGTTGCGGATGTTCCATATATTTGAAGAGGGTCGATCGCGTTGGTTGGCTTATTTTAGCAATATCTATCAAAGGCTCGGCCAGACTTAATCTCGAGCTTTGACAAGCAGCCTGCGGAGTGCCGTGCGTGGTCTGCGTTTTGACCCTATATAAGGAACGGAACGGAGAGCAAAGCCTCTTAATGTTTTGTTTCGAATGCTTGTGATCAAGCTCCAGTTGATGTTAGTGTAGCTGTCAACTGGTATTAAGGACAATATACCTATGGCTAATAGCCGCCCACAGACTGGATTTGTTGAAGTTGGCGTTCTCGGACACCACGATCATCATCATCATTTGTCTCTGGAGGAGCGGCCTGAGTAGATAGACACAGCCATAGTGTTTAGACATTCTTCAAGAGCCCGCTCCGGCGGGCTCTTTTTTGCATAGGAGTAGAAAAATAAATGACCATGATCGCGGCAAAGAACAACACTGTAGTTAAGGAAACATTCGAGATTTACCAATCGGGACAAGCAAGAACTGAGCAACTTAGCATGCTTGTCCCGACCGGAAGGATTCAAGACAAAGTAATCGATCTCCTTGGACGGATCGGCCTGGAGGTAACTAGGACAGGAAGATCGTACAAGCCCTCGATTTCATCGAACGGCATACAAACCAAAATGTTGAAGGCTCAAAACATACCGGAGCTGGTTGCGCTTGGTCGGCACGACTGCGGTTTTTCAGGTTATGACTGGATTGTCGAGCGCGACGCCGATGTGGTGCAACTTATCGACTTAGGTTTTGACCCGGTAAATATTGTTGCAGCAATTCCAGAGCAACTTCTCGAATTGAAAGAGGATCGTTATACCGGGCTGAGAAGACCACTAGTGGTGGCATCTGAATATCGTAACCTGACCAATAAATACGTCAATGACAACGAACTCGACGCCATCTTTTTGCAAACCTTTGGTGCAACCGAGGCGCTTCCTCCTGACGATGCCGACATGATTGTCGATAACACCGCTACTGGTTGCACGCTCGAGCAAAACCGCCTGGTAATCGTGTATGAGATTATGCGGTCGAGCACCCGCTTCATCTGCAATCGCACAGCTCTGGAATCTCCGTCAAAGCGTCGAATGCTAGAGGAAATGCGAATGCTGATGGAAAGTTGCTTGCGGGCGAGAGACAAAGTGCTTTTGGAGATGCATGTTCCCTTGGAGGACTTCGACAACATAATGCGACAGCTCCCCTGCATGAAGGCACCGACTGTCAGTCGACTATATGACGAACAAGGATATGCCATAAAAATCGCTGTTGCTAATCGAGACGTTCCAAAACTTATTCCAAAATTGGTGGCGCTTGGTGCCAAAGATATACTCGAATTCAAACTGGAGAAAATTGTTGTATGAAATCTACCACCGCACCGAAAACAAATGCTGCCCGAATCTTGCCGAGAGCGTCGGTATTGTCCGTTGGAGCCTATGATGCTCCAGCAGAAGGACGAATCGGTGCGATCAGATTGGACTTTAACGAAAGCACTAAGGCGATAGAAGGTGTTGCTCCGGAGGGTCTGCCAAATGAAGTAGTCTGTGCATATCCAGAGTACAGCAAGTTGATCCAACGTCTGGCCAGAAAGTTCGGGCTGGATGAAAGCTGTATCGTTTTGACCAATGGAAGCGACGAGGGCATATCGCTGGTCGCAAACACATTTATCGAGTACGGCGAGGACCAGGCTATTGTATCTAACCCCTGCTTCTTCATGATTAGGCAGTGTCTGGCACTGGCTGGTGCCAAGGTGATCGATGTGCCCGTGCTCGAAGACCTGAGATTCGATGTTAAAGGCATTGTCTCTCAGCTTGAAAAATCGCCGAAAATAGCCATGTTCGCCTCACCGGACAACCCCACCGGCAGTGTCATCGAACCTTCAGAAATTGAGGACTGGTGCAGGACTTATGAGGATACGTTGTTCGTCATAGATGAAGCATATGGAGAATACAACGGCACCAGTGTGGTATCACTGGTTGCAAAATACTCCAATCTGGTCGTGCTGAAAACATTTTCGAAAGCCTGGGGGCTGGCCGGACTTCGAATTGGCGTTCTGCTTGGCAGTCCGCTCCTCACTCAGTACATCAATCGAGTCAAATTGCCTTATTCCGTCAATGCCGCAGCCGTCTCGTCTGCGCTTAATCTCCTGGATAAAGAGGACCAGGTGCTCCAGAATGTAGCCTCTCAGCTTCAACAACGAGCACGAACTGCGAGATTCCTGAGTGATAGTGGGTATCTGGTCAAGGAAACGAACGCCAACTGGTGCTTATTTGGTGCAGGGATGCTTGCCGCAGAGCTGACCAACTTTGCTCGATCGAGGAATGTCCTGCTTCGCAATCGGAGTAACTCCCGGTTCAACAAAGTCGCCGACGAAGCGCCGGCGACTTCGTTCTCTCCTATGTGGGGATGGGTTCGCGTATCAGCCGGTGGCAAGGAGGAAATGTCAGTCTTCGAGTCAGTCATCCGCGAATTTCGAAATGATTATGCCCTGATTTTCGACCTGGATGGAACTCTGGTTGATACCTCGGCAAGCTTTGATGAAACGGTAGCGTATCTGGTGCAGCGTTTTAGCGGTAAAGCCTTGCAGCCTGGCGAGCTGACAAATCTGCGACTGGAAGGCGGCTTCAACGACGATTGGGTGGCTTCGAGAGAACTGCTCGCTCGGCGAGGTTGTTCTGTGCCACTGGCCGAAGTGGCAGCAGAAGGCGAACGGTATTATCTCTCAATTGCGGCAAAGGTAGAAACGCTCTTGATCGACATGGCAACACTGCAGGCGTTGAAGAAGCGTCACCCGATGTTCATCGTCACCGGTCGAAGCCGGCGAGAATATGCCCCTGTTTGGGGTGAGAGATTAGATCCCATATTCGAGCAGGTCTATTGTGTCGATGACGTCGCTGGTTTGCTGCCAAAACCCGCACCGGATTATTTGCTCCAGGTACTAGCAGATTATGGTATCAAGAATGGTGCATACATCGGCAATTCAGTTGATGATATGCGAGCTTCCAGGGCTGCTGGATTGACCGCTATTGGTGTCACAGACGGTATCGGCCGTGATGCAATGGTAGTTAATGGCGCTGAGTGCTTGCTCAATAGCTGCCAGGAGCTGGACGAGCTCCTCATGATTCCGAAATCTCGTGATTGTTAATCGCGGATATTCACAGGAGGTTTGAAGAATGGCAAAGACTAATGAACTGACCGTCGAGGCGGTTGTCGGCAGGCGGCAGAGAAGGGCAATGGTAAAACGCGCCACCAAAGAGACGAACATAGTCATGGAAGTCGACTTCGAGGAATCTTTGAGGCGAGTGATTCAGACATCAATCCCATTCCTCGATCACATGCTGGATGCTCTAGCATGCCATGGACGCTTTGGGCTGGTTGTCACTGCCAATGGTGATATCGATGTGGATCCCCACCACCTGGTCGAAGATTGTGGAATCGTACTGGGCGAGACCATCTATCAGGCGCTTGGCAGTTTGAAGGGAATTGAGAGAGCAGGCTCATTCTCCTACCCGATGGACGGAACGCTCGTGAACGTTGCTATCGATATCTGCGGTCGCAGAAATCTCGTGTGGAACATCAGCTTTGGTAATTTCACTATCGGCACGCTCGATCCAAATCTGTTTCGTGAATTCTTCAAAGGCCTCGTTGACGGTATGCGGTCAACCGTTCATGTCAATTGCTTCTATAAGGATAATGATCACCACGCAATTGAAGCTACGTTCAAAGCATTCGGACGCGCGCTCAAAGATTCTGTCAGAAGGCTTGAGACCGATGAATACGTCAGCACCAAAGGGGTTCTCGATGAAAACTGAGATGACTCAAAGAGTAGGAGCGACATCCCTCACATTGAAGCAGGTCGAGGTTATCGACACGGCCGGCGGCAATGTAGGGAGCGTTTGTCGAGCCTTGGAGCGTCTGGAGTACGACATCCGACTTGTCAACGCTACGTGCGCTCCGACAGGCAACGTTCCTGTTATCCTGCCTGGAGTCGGCGCGTTCGGAAAGGTAATGGGTAATCTGGTTAGCTCCGGGATGGATACCAGAATCAAGCAACTGATTGCGGACGGAGTTCCATTTCTTGGAATTTGCGTCGGACTCCAGGTACTTTTTGAGTGTAGCGAAGAGTCTCCTGACGTATCAGGTCTGGCGGTACTACCCGGAGCCGTGGTCAGGCTCAAGAAAGGGAAAGTCCCTCAAATTGGATGGAACTCGGTAACCTCACTCGATGAAAGCTGGTGTTCGGGCTATGCCTATTTTGTCAATTCCTATGTGGCCGAACCTTTGCAACCAGAGGTAGTGCTCTACGAGTCAGAGTACTTCCAGAAGATTTGCGTTGCCGTAAAGCGTGGCAATGTTACTGGATTCCAATTCCACCCTGAGAAAAGCGGCACGTTTGGAATGGGTCTGCTCAAACAATGGTTGGATGAATCAAATGCGAAGTTGGGGAGCAACTAAGTATGAGAACAGGATTTCTACCCAAATCTACTGAGCCGATGAATTTCGGATACAACTCGCAGGAGATCGGAGCCGGGCTGTGCAAGAGGATAATCCCCTGTCTGGACGTGAAGAACGGTCGTACTGTAAAGGGGGTCAAGTTTCAAGGACTGATCGAGGCAGGTGATCCGGTGGAGCAGAGTCTCGCTTATGAGCTTCAAGGCGCCGACGAGATAATGCTTCTGGATATCACCGCATCGGTAGAGGGACGGGCAACGACATTGACTCTGGTAAAGGAGGTCGCACGGCAGCTTAGCATTCCGCTCACCGTAGGTGGAGGCATAACTAATGTCCGCGATGTGGAGGCCTTGCTTGCTGCAGGTGCGGATAAGGTGTCTATGAATACTGCCGCTGTTGTCAATCCAGAACTGGTGCGCGATGTCGCTGAAAGTTTTGGCTCTCAATGCTGTGTGGTGGCGATCGATGCACGACTCAACGCTGGGTCGGAAGGCTGGAATGTTCTTATCCGAGGGGGAAGAGATGATTCTGGGAGAGACGCACTGGATTGGGCCAGAGAGTGTGTGGAGCTTGGTGCAGGTGAGATTCTCCTGACCTCCTGGGACCTGGACGGCACAAGGTCGGGATTTGACCTGCCGCTGACACGTGCCTTTGCGGAACTCCCAGTGCCCATCATTGCGTCCGGTGGTGCAAGCAGCCCCGCCTGTTTTCTCGACGTTTTCTCTAGTGGAGGCGCCGACGCGGCACTGGCTGCCAGCATATTTCACTTCGGCGAATACACCGTAGGCGATGTCAAAGAGGTCTTAACCAGTAACGGAGTCAAGGTCAGAATATGATTATTCCAAGCATTGACATAATGGGCGGCAAAGCTGTCCAACTCAGGCAGGGCAAGAAGCTTGTCCTGACCAGCGACACCTCTCCGATGGAGCTGGCGAAAGAGTTCAATCGGTACGGCGAAGTTGCCGTAATCGATCTCGATAGTGCCCTTGGACAGGGCGATAACAAACAGCTCATCATGGATTTGTGCCAGGTTGCCGATATCAGGGCCGGTGGCGGTGTCCGTGACGTCGCCACAGCCCGAGCTCTTCTTCGTGCCGGGGCTAAGCAAGTGATTATAGGAACAGCCGCCGAGCCGGAGCTTCTGTCGCAGTTGCCGAGCGAACGTGTAATGGTGGCACTCGACCAGATCGACGGAAAGGTCGTGGACAACGGGTGGACGTCGGACACGGGCGAGTCTGTGTTCGGTCGTGCAGAACGCCTTGCTCCGTATTGCAGTGGATTTCTGAGCACATTCGTGCAGGGTGAAGGGTGTATGCAAGGTATTGACCAAAGTGCGGTCATAGCGCTCAGAGACAAAGTGTCACGGCCGCTCACCATTGCTGGTGGCGTGGCCACTGGAAGCGAAGCAACAGCTCTGTCCAAGCTTGGCGTCGATGTTCAGGTGGGAATGGCACTGTACACAGGCAATATCGACTTAGGTGAGGCAATTAGCGATTCTCTCAATTGGGGAGCCAATGGTCTTATTCCGACAGTAGTTATCGATCAGTTCGGTATGCTCTTGATGCAAGCATATAGTTCTCGTGAATCCTTGCGGGAAGCGCTCTCTAGTGGACAGGGCGTCTATTACAGCCGATCGAGGCAGGAGTTGTGGAGGAAGGGCGAGACCTCCGGTAATGTGCAACAACTTTTGTCATGCCGTGCAGACTGTGACCTCGACAGCATTAGATTCGTCGTATCGCAGACTGGTAAAGCCTGCCACAAAAACACCTACTCGTGTTTCGATCCATCAGGTTCAAGAAGATTCGATATGGAGCGACTCTTCGAAGTTATCGATAAGCGTAAGCGAGATTCTAAGAATTTAAATAGTAACTCGTACACGCAATCACTTATTCAAGACCGACAATTACTTTCGAAGAAAATCATGGAGGAGGCCTATGAGGTCGTATCCTTTTCCTCGAGAGAAAATCTGAAGTGGGAGATTGCCGACCTGCTCTACTTCGTGTCAGTCCTGGCAAACTCCGAGGGTGTGACCTGGCGTGAAATTGAAGCAGAACTTGGAGGACGCAACAGATGATCCGCATTATCGAAGGCAATGATGCCAAGGAAATGATCGAGCTCTTCCGTACAGGACGCACTTTCTTCGATTGCGGCGAAGGACTAGCAGAAGCACCCTCCAAGGCTGATGAACTCAGCCGTTCGGTAGCTCGCATTCTAGGGGCCGTCAAGGCTCGAGGCGATGAAGGTCTTCTCGATATCGCATCAAAGCTAGGTGATATCTCGAAGGATCGATTCGAAAAGTATTCTTGCATAATTGAAGATAACAAAGCGTCTGACACAAAGACGAATCCATTCCGGCGCGAGGATGCCACCGCCCAGAGTGCATCCGCGCAATTATCGGCAAATTCCAGGTCGATCATCGAACTCGCCGGACAGCGTATCTTTAACTTCGGAAAAGCGGTCGTCGATGGTATTAGCACTGTTACAATCGATTGTGGTGAATTTACAACTGGTTTGAGTTTCAGACCTGTCGAGCGGGTTGGCTGCTATGTTCCATCCGGAAGGTATCCGCTGCCGTCCACTGCATTGATGACGGCGATGACCGCGAAGGTTGCTGGAGTGAAAGAAATTGTCCTGATTTCCCCTCGGTTAGAAAAGGAAATAATTTTTGCTGGTACCATTTCTGGTGTCAGTGAATTCTATGAGATTGGCGGCGCTCAAGGAATCGCAGCGCTGGCATACGGAACAGAGACGATCCGACCCGTTGATATGATAGTGGGACCTGGTAATGCCTATGTCACTGAAGCAAAGCGTCAGGTTCAAGGGGAAGTGGGTATTGATATGCTCGCCGGTCCAAGCGAGATTTGCGTCATTGCGGATGATGGCGCCGATCCAGAATGGTTGAGCCTTGATCTTCTATCTCAAGCCGAGCACGATCCTGAATCGCGTGCCTATTTGATCACGACTAGCTTGTCGATTGCCGAAAAGGTTGTTGAGAACGTCGCGCGAAAAGTAGAGGAACTCTCTCTCCCAGAATTTCTAGAGGAGTCGTTGAAGAACAGCGCAATTTTTGTCCTTGACACACTTGTTGATTGCTGCAATTTATCTGATTTGATCGCTCCTGAGCACTTGCTTTTGTCTGTTTCGAATCCGGAAATACTGGAATCATCGTTAACCAACTACGGTGCACTGTTCAAGGGTTATGGGTGCACAGTAGCATTTGGAGACTACATGGCCGGGCCCAATCACACGCTTCCGACCAATAGAGCTGCTCGCTTTCAAGGATGCTTGTCACCATTGACCTTTTTAAGACCCCAGTCCTGGATAAATGTATCCAAGCAGGCGCCTGGCTTGGCCTCAGAGACGGCCGCCTTTGCCAGTATTGAAGGTCTAACGGCACATGGCGCCGCAGCGTCTATTCGAGCAGGTTTGAAAGTTTGCTGAATCAAGCCCTATTGTTCAACAGATATCAATGTTTTGATTTCGTTGTATCATACGAATGCTTCGTGAAGGGGAGATAGATTCGGATGAAACCGACTGAGCGATTTTCGGGTCTTGCCGACCTGTATGCGGCATCTCGTCCGAGCTACCCGAAGGAAGCGATTGATTTTATTCTGACTTCTTGTAACCTCTCGCCTTCTTCACTTATCGTGGATGTAGGATGCGGAACCGGTATTTCGACAAGACTGTTTGCAGAGCGAGCCGTTCGTTTGATAGGAATCGAGCCTAATGCCGACATGAGACGGCAGGCAGAGGCACTGGCCAATGAAGTCGGAACTCGACCCGAGTACAGGGACGGTACCGCGGAGAGTACCGGTATTGTGGACGATAGTGTTGATGCAGTGCTCTCCGCTCAAGCCTTCCACTGGTTCAATCCTGATGCCGCTCTGGCTGAATTCTACCGAATTCTGAAGCCCCATGGCTTTGTTGTTTTGATGTGGAACGAGCGCAATGAGTCGGATAATTTCACGCGAGGCTATGGAGACCTATTCCGTCTGCTACCCGAGACTGCTTCCATAGAGATGAAGCGAGGTAGCGCCGGTATACCTCTTTTGGAGTGCAAGTTGTTCAAACAAGCTTCGCAAACAATTTTCGACAACGATCAAACTATGAATCTCGATCAATTGATAGGTAGAGCGTTTTCAGCATCATACGCTCCCCGCGATGGTACTGCGGCTGATGCTCTGCGTGATGGATTGATTGACTTGTTCAAGTCGTTCGAGTCGGATGGACTTGTGACGCTGCACTACACGACATCAGTGTTTCTCGGTCAGAAGTAACCCTGAGACCGAGTTGAAAAAAGTTTCCTGGAACCAAACTCCAGTCGAGCCGTCTCGTGATGCGTGACACCTCAGTGAGTTTGAAATGCATATCACACCTCACACGGGCCGGCGCCATGCTGTGCGTATCGCCACATGCCTTGTTGTTTCAGTCTACTCAACTCTGACAGGAAGTTCCGGTGTCGAAGCGTCCGTCCACGACCGACTACCCAAGCCCGATTCCGTACCTACCGCTGTTAGCCGGGTGAAAGTCGTCACCGCAGTTCCATTTGCGCCCAAGCGAGAATCGGCAAAGCCCGCAAAGGTTGTTGTCAGAGATGCTATACAACCATTGAAGTCGGCTACCGAAGTGCCGATTCTGATGAATGAGACTCCCGAGGTCAAGGCTAGATCAACACGAAGAAGCGTTGACGTTCTCCTCGACCGCCCGCACCGTCCATCAAGCAATAAAATACATCCATCGCAACCCAGGCTGACGCTTGGGTATAAGGCAGCCACACGTTACATCCTCGACCTGAAGGACGAGACTTTTCAGTGTGTCTGCTAAAATTCTTTCGCGCAGCGTTGTCCCGTGAGGAAAGACTAATGATCATCGATTGCACTGACGAGACGTCTCACGACATTTACAAAGTTCTCCTGGGTTGTGTGGTGCCAAGACCGATTGCGTGGGTGTCCAGCCAGAGTTTGAATGAGACGCTTAACTTAGCACCGTTTTCTTTCTTCAATGTGTTTTCGGCCGAGCCTCCAATTGTAGGCTTGGGTATTGGCATGAAGACACGAAAGGACTCGGCGGGTCAGCCGACAGTCGTACCCAAAGACACGCTCGCCAACATCATAGACACGGAGCAGTTTGTCATCAATGTAGTTAGTTTCGACCTTGCAGACAGGATGAATAGCTCCAGCGGCGAGTACGAACCTGGCGTCAGCGAATTCGAAGCGACCGGGCTGACACCAGCCCAGAGCACGAAGGTTAAGCCTCCGCGAGTGGCAGAAGCAAAGGTTTCGATGGAGTGTAAACTCTTTCAGCGAATTGAGTTGCCGAGATCAAACATTGTTCTGGGTGAGATCGTTTGCATACACATAGACGATGCCGTCTGGCACGACGATTCCATTGATGTTCGTTCTCTGCAACCAATTGGGAGGCTCTCCGGAAGTGCATATTGCAAAGTGGACTCAATTTTCGACATGCCGAGACCACGGGTGTAAACGCCAAGTGTCGTCTTCGGAAGCATGAAGTTTAGGGACCGTCGTCTCTGACGGTACAATTGGTAAACACTGGCGTGCCTTTCGAGTCGCTTGTATCGCAAGAAGAATCGGATTTCTTCATGTCCAGCCCGAAAGTGTAAACGCGCTATTGGAAAGGCGCTGGCGCAGACGGTATACTCTTGCCTTAGACTCCTTAACTTGTATCCACGATGTCAACACGAGAGATGGTCTTTCTCGGTACCAGCAGTCAGGTACCGACGAGAACCCGCAACCACAACGCCATGTTTCTTTTCTGGGACGAACTCGGGATTCTCTTCGATCCGGGCGAGGGGACCCAGAGACAGATGACGCTTGCGGGGATTAGCGCCAGGCGCATAACACATATTGCAATCACTCACTTTCATGGTGATCACTGTCTCGGGTTACCGGGAGTGATACAGCGCCTATCGCTCGATAACGCACCACATGCGGTGGAAGTCTTTTTCCCCTCGAGCGGACAGGTCTTTTTCGACAGGCTGCGCAACGCCTCGATTTTTCATGACGCGGCCACGATTGTGCCGCGACCCATAAAGACAAATAGTGCCAATCCGATTAATTTGTTCAAGCAAGGTCCAGTGAGTTTGTTCGCCGCGCCGCTCGAGCACAGTGCCGATTGTATTGGCTACAGACTTCAGGAAGACGATGGAAGAACGCTGATTCCAGAGTTGCTTTCTGAAAGAGGATTAGCAGGTCCTATCGTCGGCCAGCTCAATCGAGACGGAGAAGTCGAAGTCGCAGGCGAGAAAATTAAGTTAGAGGACGTCAGCGTCGTCAGAAAAGGGCAGTCGGTGGCATTGACCATGGATACTCGACCTTGTAATGGTGCCAGCCTCCTGGCGCATGAAGCATCGCTGTTGGTATCGGAATCGACTTACTTGAAGAGTGAGGAGGTCGAAGCACACGATCACTTTCACATGACTGCCGAGCAAGCGGCGAAGATGGCTTTGGAAGGCAAAGTCGAACAACTTGCCCTGACACATTTCTCGCCTCGGTACACATCGACTCAGGAGTTCATTCAAGAGGCCGGCTCGATCTTTCCGAATGTATGTATCGCTGACGACCTAACCAGGGTGAAGATCGCTCGAAGCAAGTTAGTATAAGGGGCTTCGGAGAACATTACTGTGAGCAAAAAATCGCATGACTATGGGCGTTTCGCGAGCAACTATTCAGAATTGGGCCTTGAGAATACATACTATCTCGCTTTCAGGGACATACCTTCTCTTTTGGAAACATACACTCAAGGCCTGGTGACTCTTGATCATGGCTGCGGTGCGGGAAGATCTTCCCGCTTCCTCCAAAGTCTAGGTTACACCGTGACAGGTGCTGATATGAGTCTTGATATGCTTCAGCAGGCGCGCAGCCGTGATCCAGATGGACGTTACGAACAGCTACACAGCTCGAGTTTGCCGTTTGATGATGCCACGTTCGATTTAGTATTTCAAAGTTGCGTTGCTGAGGAAATTCCTGGTATCGCATTGATGAACGAGATATTTTCTGAAATAAGTCGTGTACTCAAGCGCTCTGGAGTTGTCGTAGTAGTCACCAGGGATGGTGCTATTGGTAGTGGCGAGTGGTCTTCCTTCGTAATCACAGAACCGGAAGACGGTCTCCGAAGCGGAGGACAGGTGAAGCTGTTCATTCGCGAAAAGAATATTACACTGCTCGATTATGTTTGGTTCCATTCTGATTTCGAGTCAGTCTTCGATAAGTCAGGATTGAAAATTCTAGAAAGACATCAACCGATAGCGACCGGGGAAGAGCCTTATCATTGGTACCAGGAATTAGACAAGTCGTTCTGGAATATCTATGTACTGCGAAAAGTAGCCGATTCGACCATGTGACCGACCCTCGATTGGCTAGGCAATCTCGAAGACCGTGACCGGGTGGACCGGCTTGTATCGCTCGTTGCAGATTGCCACATTCAGGAATGTCGTCTTGTCCGTGATGTGCTTTCCGTAGCCTTCGTGAATATGTCCGAAGATATGATATTTTGGTGGCGTCTTTAACTCTTCGGTTACGATCGTCAAAAGGTCCGCACAGCCGACATGGTCGCCGCAAAAATCGAGGATCCCCCACGGCGGCCCATGCGTAACGAGTAGATCCAGTCCCTCTGGGATCGCGTTCCAGTAATGTCTGATCGGCTCACCTCGATCTTTCATAAACGCCCAATCGAAAAAGGTTGGAGTCCACGGGCTTCCAAAAATTTTGACACCATTCACGGTGACAAGCTGATCTTCAATATAGTCCGCTGCAGAAAGTTGTTGAATCGCGACGCTTTTGTCGGTTTCGAATAAAAAATCGTGATTGCCTGCAATTACGATCGGTCGATAGGTGAACTTGTGCGCCTGACTCACCAGATAGTCGTTGAACTTCGCGACTTGCGAAAGCGTCCCGGTGCCGGTCAAGTCTCCAGCTACAATAAGCAAGTCTCCTTCCGGAAGGTCGACTTGATGATTATGCGTATCGCTGATGGCGACAATCTTCAGCTATCCCTCCTGTCCTGTTTGAGAACAGTTTGCGTTCAATCTCAGTGTACTCTATTCGGCATTGCTTATCGGCCGTGGCGGCTTCCTACCCACGCTGCTTTTGTGATTCAACGGGGTCAATCGCTTCCTTTCTTTTTTTCGGCAGGAACTGTCGTGCTCTGTTCGATGTCTCTTAAGTTTCCTGTGCTCTCAGGTGTCGGTTTGGGTTGTTGAGAGCCATCCGAATCAGGCTTCGCTTCCGTTACTTCACCAGGTGTATTTTCCGTTTCTACCTGGTCTGCATCATCCCCGATATCACCAACGACTTCAAATTTCGGAAGCTTTTTCATGTTGTTGGCGTCGATGCGAATTTCGAGAAATCGTCCTCTCGGCATATCATGATTTTTCATGACTACATGCGAAGTAGTAAGGGTGAGATCGTAGTCATCGACGGTGCCCTGGAATGTCTTGTATCCATTGGAAACTTCGCTGGGGAGCCGCGGCATATCGCCATTCATAACTATTGCTACGTCTCCCTTTTTGAGCTCGCCTTTTCCAACTTTCACAATGTTGGCATCGGCACTAACTGCGCCGTTGCGCTCTGATTGAACCTTGGCGGCTTTGTTGGGCGTCAGTTCTGAGTCTCGAAAAAAGATTTCGTTGATCAAATCCCTGGTACTAGATGCGTCGGCTGCCGGCGTGGCTGCCTCGATAAAACTCTTCACTATATCTCTTGCAAATACATTCGTCGCTCGATCCTCGATGAAGTCTCTGCCAACGATCAAGCTCATCTGGAGAATCTTCTCCTTCTTGTCGGTGTCTACGCAGATGACGACATCTCCGCGAGATGGCGGGCGAAAATAGTGCGTCACAATATCGTCTCTTTCGTCCATAGCTCGCTTCTTCAGGTGGAAAAACGTGAAGAAGTCTTCGTTGACGGCTGACTCGAGATTGTGTCCGGGGAGCGATAGAGCGCTTACGGGCGCGGCAATAGAGAGACATAAGGCGACTGTGACCAGACTGCGGAAAACGCTCGTAAAACGCATTGTTAACTCCACTAACGGCGACTGCGCTTGCCTTCAGGCTTACAGGCAAACAAATGCAATATAACTTTTCCTTCAATCATTGTTCATTAAAGCGATGAATTTGTCCGCTGGTTGTATCTTCAACCATATGTTGATAAGAAGTTAAGTTCCTCTAACAGTAACCGTATTCATCCGAAACTGCATCATGACATATAATTCCCGCTTCGGAACGAGGTAAGCCGAACCTCGATTCAGAATCCTCAGTGCGAACTGTACATAGTCTTACGACGGCTACGGTGGACCGAACCCAAAAATGGTACTCCAGTTACGGGCAATATCTACTGTTGATGAGGATCGTCCTATTGATCCACGGGAAATGGCGCAGACAATGTCGTTTTCCACGAGTATCTCGGCGAATTCGCGCAGAATATCGGCGATGGTCGAAAAAGGGTTCGCCCTCACGGCGATTGCCGGTGAAGACGGCAAGCTGGTATCAGCATTTACCAAAAAATCAACTGCAAGAGATCTCTGTATTGTCGATATCAGCGAAGCTGATCCCGGTGCCAGCCATTCCTATCGACTGAGTGCTAGTACATTGCAGCATGTCGCGCACAACGGTGAGAGTTGGGTGTTTGCGTATCTTCCCGAGAAGAAGTACAAATCGCAGACGATTCTAAAATGTCACACGCTCGAAGCCATGCTCGCGCAGATCAAATTCCACTGGAAAAAAGGCTATCGCATTTCTTCAGTCGCTTTTGGACGAGGACATTGGGTGTCCGTGGCGACGCAATATACCAATCCTGGTGAGCAAAGCTTTTTCACTGCATGTGATGCTGAGATTCTTCAGGAGAAAACCAAACAAGCTTGGGATGAAGGTAAGCGAATTACTGGTATTACATACGGTGACGGGAAGTGGTTGGTTATTCTCAATCAGAGTGCCACCATGTATTCACAGAAGTGGTTGACTCGTAAGAGCTTCAGCGATTTGCGTGCAAAAGTACGGGAAGAATGGTCACAAGGGTTTCAGATCACCTCTCTCGCTCGAGGCGCCGGCGTCTGGTTGGTAGTGTTCTCTAAGCGAACCGCCAAGTAAGCGCGTGCTGCTGTATCGAAGTTGAATTCGTAGATGTGTTACTCCGGCTGTTGTTGAGAATTGCGTTCTCTTCAAACTTATTTAGCCGCTTGCTTTGCTCTGCAATCTGCTATCTCGGTTAATACGGTACCGACGGAACCAGATGGCGGCTTGATTCCAAGAATGTTTGCAATAGTGGGTACAATATCGTGCGGTCCGACGAGGCGTGCGACCGTCTGTGATGGCACTCCGGGACCGGCGAACATAATCGGCACGTATGTATCATAGGTCCAGACCGACCCGTGCAGCCCCGCCTTTTCGTGCCAGGGGTGATGCATTAAGACTGCATTTTGATCGGCGACGAGATGAACATTGCCTGAGCGTTTCGAATAAAAGGTATTGGCGATTCGGAGCATGTGCGACTGGCCTGACGGCAACCGTCCTTGAATAATGTCGCTCCTGGTGGCGGCAAAAGAAATCCCTGGATACGACATCGATGCTTCTGCTGCGGCTCGTTCGACTTTGTCTATTGGTAGTGCGAGCTTTTTGACGTTGTCCGGATTCAGATACAGATATGGGTAAACGAAAGTTCTTAGTAGATCGAGCTCTGTTGAAAATGAACTCTTGAGCGATTTGCTGATATGGTCGGTAAACGCATTAGGATCAATTCTGGTTGCGGGAAACCCGAGCGACTGCAGCTGCTCCGTAACCTCTCCGACGCCATGATCCGCTGACAATACGATTAGTGTCTTGTCGAGCCCAATAGTCTTGTTTACGAAGGTAAAGAGGTCAGCCAAGTTTTGATCGACGCGCAACATATTGTCCTCTGCTTCGAGGCTGCCGACACCCCAGGTGTGTCCAATCAAGTCGGTGGAAGAGAAACTCAATGACAGATAATCGGTTGCTTCTGATTTACCCAGCTGTTCTCGTGTGATCAGATCTTTTGCAAATGCAAGCACCAACTCATCGCTTACGATCGTATGATCTAGACCTCGGTAAAACTCGTAGTCATCACTGCTTCCCAGCCGCTTGGGCATGGTGCGACCGAGGTGCTTGTAAGTGCCCTCGTAGGGAAGGTCGTCTCTGTCTTTGCGCCAATAAGTGCTTCTGTCCTTGAGGAGATTCCAGGATTTGTTCCGGTATGAGTCCGCTAATTTTTTGTTGTTCCAATCAGCCAGCCATGGGGGCAGAGTTTTGTAGTAGAAGGAACTGGTGGCGAAATCGCCATTGGCGAGCCAAAATGCTTTTCCGACTCTTCCACCGGGGATAATGGCGCTTCTATCTTTGCCTGATATCGCAAACACCTTAGATTTTTGTTCTGAAGCCAAGTAGATCTCATCACCAATCGTGGTCGATAGAAGATTTGTAGGTGCCCGACCGATCGGGTCTTGCTCACGTTGTTTTGATAGCGCTTTTATGTATGCTGGAAAATTTTCGTCTTCGACGGAATAGACGATTTTCTTTTTCGCTTCATCCCACCAGTCACCACCGACGATACCGTGCTGTGCAGGTTGTCCACCTGTTACTAAAGTTGCATGTCCTGGTCCGGTTTCGGTGTCTGCGTGTAAGTAATGGGCATTGCTAAAGTAGGTTCCGCGATCCATGAGATAGCGAAACCCGTTAGGCAAAAAACGGTTGCGAAATCGAAGTGGCAAATCTCCGCGTAGTTGATCGATCGTAATTTGAAGGACCAACCGTACTTCGCTCGCCGCTGCATCAGATGGAGCGACGACCGACAAGCAACACAAAAGTACTGTGATGACAGCAATGCAAACTTTTCGCGAACGAATAAGGCACATCTCGGTGCTTGGAGGCAACTTTTGCATGATTCAGCCCATGACCAGGTTTTCACGGGCAACTTTAGCATGATCCCGAAATTGAGCATGCTTTCGAATACTCAAATTTAAGCGATCTTTGATTAAATGTCGCCTTGACAATCGTGAATTGGTTGTTGTTTCGCTCTGTGCGAACGTACCGACGAAGACCTCGCTAAAGCCGATTCTCTAAAGTCGAAAACGGTCAAGCACCCAGCGCTTCAATCTAGGAAAGCTGCTTCTGACTTCGTTGGTGTCTTTGCCATTTGCACCCATAATACCAGCGAATGTCTCGGCAAAAGCTTCTCGGCCTCCGGTGTAGCCCGGCTTTGTGTAGTACCAGAGTCGGTGGCGCATTTCTTCGGACATTTCATCTACATCGCGCTGGTAGACGTCCAGAAATTCTTTGGTGTTGGTAAATGTGCCGGAGCAACAATCAACCGCATGACCAAGCTCATGGTAGAGAACATTGGTTACTGAAGCGGAATCAAAAACCTCGTCACCAAGCCTGGTGGTATTCGGTATTATCTTACGTTCGTAAATATAGACATCCTTGTCGTAACATCTTGCTGCATCTTGCGCCAAGTGCAGACCTTCTGCGTCAAGTTTTCCCTTCAACATATCTGGCCATTTGTCTGTAATGTTGGGTGAAACATTGACCGTCGCTCCGCCATTGTCGAGAATTTCGTAGATATTCGGAGGTAACGTGTCAAGCACATGGCTTACCGTTAGGATGGTGCTTTCGCTCACTGCTGGATGATCGAACTGTGGTGGCACAACGTTGATTCTATGTCGGAATGGGATGTGACCGGCTTGCGAGGCATCGGCAGGAGGCTGTTTGGCAGGAGTTGCCGGCGTCGTCGGTCCAAAAGGTTTTGCTCCCGAAGCATGATCTATGTATCCAATCATTTGTCCACAGAGCTTTGCTATGGATTCTTCGGGCGATAGCTTCAAACACTCGGTGTATTGCTCTCGGGCCTGCGGCAACTCATTCATTCTCATGAAAGTGTTAGCCAACTCATAGTGAGCCTGCCATTCCGTTGGCGATTTCTTCACGGCACTGATGAAGTAGTCTCGAGCTCGCGAGTACTGACCCGCTTTGTAGAAAGCGATACCATCGTTGAGGACCGTATCAGCTTGCACTGGACAAGCAGACAACAATGCCAGCGTGGTGCAGAGGATATGTGCGTGCACTTTTTTCATTTGCAGCTCCGAGAGTTGAAACCAGGTCGGCATTATACAATGACCTTGAGTATCCCTGGGACAATTTCATTGATTGCAAGCGTTGGTTCGACTGCAGTGTTAAATTGTTGGAAGCGGCGGTTAGATGGGCATATGATGCTACAGTGACCTCAGGAGCTTTTGAATGCAGTTATCATCCAGGCTGATAGTAATACGCGGTCTGGGTATTGCGTGTTCGTTGGTTTGTCTGGCGACTCCTGCCTATGCGGATCCCCTGGGTTCTACTGTCAATAAAACGACGGCGCGGCCAGTCGCGGATGTCCAACCGCTTCTTATCGCCGCGGGTGATTCTGCCGGTCCGGAAGGAGCTGGACCCGAACGAGCTCCTCCCGAGGTAGCTTCTCCCGAGGTAGCTCCTCCCAAAGGACCTCCTCCCGAGGGACCTAGCGCTGATGAGGTTTTTAGGCGGTACGAACAACCGCCTTCCCGTCCGGCCCAGTTGCCGGGTCATATTGAGTCGGCTGACGGCGTCAGTGGTAGCTCGAAGCGGTTAATTCGAGCTGATTCGGCTCGAAGTGAAGAGGCGTTGCGACCGCAGCAAAGCAAGGAATCTTTAGTTCAGCCGGATTCGCTGGGTGCTCAATCATCGGGATCTCGTGATGATTCTCCCGTCACGACGCCAAGAGAATCTCTCGCCCCTGGGTCCGGTGTGCGCGCGCCATTTAACCTCGGAGTGAATCAATCGGTAATCGATGGAAGTGCGGACGAGTCCAGCATGAATCTTCAATCTGGAGCACAGCAAGGTGCACTGGACAACAGGTTTCCACCGCTCAATGCAAATACCTCGCGGGGTGCATTGAATGGTGGCGTTCAGAACGGCGCTCCGCTCAGTGGCGGGTTGACGCAGGCTCAATTGCAGAGATTGGCCAATCACGATTTGGTTTTGATTATCGATCAATCAGGCTCGATGATGACCGCCGATTGCCCAATTTCAGGGATGGGTAGAGTTGGCGGCACTGTGATGACAATGCTTTTGGGCTCAGCTGCAAGCGTCAGCCGCTGGCGATGGTGTCGGGACCAGACTATGAGTTTGGCTGAGAACACCAGGAATGTTTGCACGAAGGGTTTTAGTGTCGTGCTGTTCTCGACTAACTATGCGGTTTTTCCGCATGTGACGCTTGACCAAATTCCTTCGATCTTCACGCAAACATATCCCCAAGGGGGCACTAATCTCACAGAACCACTTCTTGCGACGATTAATGACTATATAGGCAGGCGGCACAGGGCTTATGTAAAACCGTTGGCGATTGCAATAATTACTGATGGTAAGCCGAGCTATGAAGATGGTGTTCGTCGAACGATAGTCGAAACCACTCTTCGAATGAAAGATCCAGGCGAAATTAAAATTACGTTCTTCCTAATCGGTAACAGCGCTTACAACGGACAGGCGTTTGTCTCCGATATGGAGAGGAATCTACAGCGATATGGCGCCAAGTTCAATGTCGTCCGTTCCGTTTCATTCTGGAATCTTATGAAAGTAGGTTTGCCGCGAGCGCTCGCGGATGCTCTCGAATAGCTTCTCGGCAAAAGCACGAATGCTGAAAACGAAAACAGGTGGCGGGTGTCGAGGAATGTTTAATAAGCTCCACGGTGGGAAAGTTTAAAGAGAATTTGCCGTTTTACCTAAATAGGTTAATCTCTCTTGAACATACAAAGACGATGCTGCGTTGCAATCGCATGTGCGATTTTGATCGGCTTTTCTCCGTTGAATCCTGTACAAGCTGCAGTGGACGAATCGACGGCATTGAAGTCCGAGTTCGCAAAACAGGCAGCTGATTACGAGAAGCTATTCGAGACCGGCAATGCCGGTGCTTTAGCTGAACTCTGGACTCCTGACGGCACTCTTGAGACCGGTGATGGCAAGGTTTGCAAAGGACGAGCCGAGATCAAGCAGTACTTCGAAAATTCGTTCAAGAAGTATGGTCCTCGGAAGCTACGAGTTCAGATTGACTCGTTGCGATCTCCGGACGCTGGCATAGCTATCGAAGAAGGCATTACAACCATACCTAACTCTACATCTTCGAAGTACATGGTGCTACACGTCAAAAAAGATGATGGTTGGAAAATGGCTTGGGTTGTTGAAAGCAACGAAGACAGAGCCGGTTTGAAACTAAGCGATATAGATTGGATCAAAGGCAAGTGGAAAGCGTCCACGAAGAGTGGCATTGATTTGACTATCGAGGCGAAATTGATCGAGAAAGAACACTTTATCGAGTGCACCACATCTAATGCGGAAAAAACGAAAGAAGCTCGCCAGATCATTGGTTACAACCCACTTCTAGGCTCCCTTATCTCGTGGCACTTTGCTGGTGAGGGTGGCTTTGGCAGAGGAGTCTGGAGCAGAATTGCCAACGGATGGAGGCAAGACACTACTGGAATTCTTCCGAACGGGGACATTACGAGCGCGTCCTACACGATAACGAAGCGTAACAACGATACCTTCACCTGGCAGTCTACGGAAAGATCCATTGGTGGTGTCAGACTCCCGGATTCCGGTCTCGTAGTACTTAATAGAGTCGCTGAGTAACTCAAGGGTTGGTTCATGAAAAACAGGACTATTCGCAGAATTTTGTTGATAAGTGCCACTATCGCGCTCTCGACTTCACTTCTCGTTCCGCCGGCGAAAGCGCGCGGTGGCGGTGGTGGTGGTGGTGGTGGCCGAGGCGGTGGCGGATTTGGTGGCGGCGGTTTTGGCGGACGCGGCGGATTTGGAGGAGGAGGATTTGGCGATCGTGGTGCCTGGGGCGGTGATCGCGGTGATTTCGGCGATCGTGGAGCAGGCTGGGGCGGCGGAGACCGTGGTCTTGGCGGTCGTTCTGACGACGGCTCTGGTTTTAGCGATCGACCAGCAGTATCTGAAGGGGCTCTGAGGAGTGGCGCTAATCAAGAGTACCACTGGGGAGGTTCTCTTCCTACGGATGGCGGACTT
>JAIERK010000176.1 GCA_019746975.1 Candidatus Obscuribacterales bacterium | reverse complement strand
TGCGCCTCTTGCTGAGCCCGCATTGCAGCCTGTTGCTCCGCCATCTGCTGCGCCTCTTGCTGAGCCCGCATTGCAGCCTGTTGCTCCGCCATCTGCTGCGCCTCTTGCTGAGCCCGCATTGCAGCTTCCTGAGCCTGTCGCTCCTGCTGAGCGCGCAGAGCCGCCTCCTGCTGAATCAATGCGACGATGTGTGCCTCTTTTGCAAGACGATCTGCTTCTTCCCGGGCCTTAAGTTCTGCTTCCTCGCGAACCTTGCGTTCCGCCTCTTCTCGAGCGAGTCGTTCGCCCTCCTGGTACGCCAATAATTCTGCTTCTCGCTGAGCTCGCAACTCTGCTTCTTGCTGGGCACGCAGTCGTGCTTCGTACTGTTCGCGACGCTGGACTTCTTCTTGGGCGCGACGATCCATGTCAGCCTGGCGAGCGCGCATAACAGCTTCTTGCTGCTCTCGAATTTGTTGCTCTTGCATCGCTTGCAGCATAGCCGCCTGCTCTGCTCGTCGCTGCGTCTCTAATGCTGCTTGATTCTGTGCGTTATGCTGCGCTTGAACATGCGCCTCATATTGAGCTTTGAGCTTGGCCTCGTTCTCAGCTCGTTGACGCGCTTCGTCTACGACACGCCCCTGATCGATCTCAGGTCCTACGAATGGATTCTCTGGTTGAGCCACGTTCGCCGCGCTGGCCGCACGCTCGAGATTCGCTGTATGTCCTGCCGGTCGAATGATGGGTTGTGAGGAGGGCGCAGAGCTAGCCTGCCGAGATCCGCCACCAAGAAGATCAGCGACATCGCTACCTGGTCTCCCCGGAGCAGCTGGCCTCGAGCCGGGAGCGTAGGTCTGCGGTCTCGCCTGTGCCGAACCGTCTTGCGGACCACCTGGAGAACGATTACCCCGCTCAGCTGCCGGTTTTGTCCGGTCCGGTCTTCCGGTAAATATTGGTGTCAGCATCGTCGAGGCTGGAGCGGCAGGTTCTGCCTGCGGCTGCGACTTGGGAAGCGGCTCAGCCCTGATGAGGTCGACAGCTTTGCGATAGACATTAATAGGCAGAAGTCTAGCTTCAACAAGGAATGGGGACGGAGGAAGCGGTTTTTCTTCAAAACTGCCTGGATAGCTCACATATAGAAGTTCTTTTGCGCGAGTCATGGCCACATAACAAAGTCGCCGCTCCTCCTCAAAGTCATTCGCGGACTCAGCCGGTGACAACCCTTCTGCCATGCCCGTCAAGAACGCGATTGGTGACTCGATGCCTTTGGCGTCTTCAAAACTCTTTATCTGAACCGAGCTTTCTTCTCCATTCGTATCTTTGCTCTGCAAGAAGTCCTGCTTGGCCTTCACAAACTCACGAACACTGCTGTACGCCTTCGCCTCTTCTTCCAACTGCTCGACTTTCCGCATCGGCTCATACACCACCCCCGGTGGCACCTTGACGGCACTATAAATCTCGTTGAGCTTTTGAGTTCTTTTAAGCAAGCCAATTGTTTGAGCCGGCGGCAAGTTCTCCTGATTCATGGTCCGCACTATTCGCACCAATTGAGCTAGATCTTCGCAAGAACTATCAGCGGTGGCATCATGATAAATCTCAATTGCTTTGAGAAAGGAAAGGTTGTTCGCCTCAGCGAAGCTGGCAATAGTATTCGATAGCTTGGATAGCTTTTGGTCCATCTCTCTGGACTTTAGTTGACAAAAGCGTTCGAAAGAGGCTCGAGACTTCGGACCATCCGGATCCATCACCAGCCGGAGAAAAGCCATCACGTCACCGACTTCATCGGGGACAGCATCGCTCGAAACGGTTGTGTTGGCGCACTTTATACCCTTCTTGAACAGTGCGCCTTCCAGAAGCGATGCGTATCTCGGATTACGCCAGAGCAGCACGATATCGTTTGGAGATTTGCCGCTCTCGATCAAGATCGATACTTCATTGGCAACCCAGTCAGCTTCTGCTTCTTCGGACCGGCATTGTTGAGGACCAATAACAGCGCTCGTGGCAGCTTGCCCGAAGCCCGGCAACATATCTTTGGGAATGCCCTTGAATGCCAAGGCCGCGGACAAACTGCGCGAATGATCGACAATTGCCGGGTGACTGCGCCAATTCTTGTCAAGCATGTAACAACGAGCATTAGGCATTCTAATAGAAGTGTCCGCCATGAGGCGAGGCAATGCGCCCTTGGCCTCAGACACGCATTCGTCCTCATCCCCGACCAGAAAGAGATTATCCTGAGGAAAGGCCAAAAGCCTCGCCATCAGATCAGCCGCGGCCGTACATTCTTGATACTCGTCTACGAGAACATATTCAAATTTATGCTGATACTTTGCTCTTACATCGGCCTCATCCGCCAGAATCTGTGCGCAGAGCGAAATCATGTCGTCTGAATCGACCTTATTGCTTTTCTTCAAGGTGTCTTCGTAAGCCATGTACAGCCTGGCTACAAGATCGTCTTCGTCAGTCGAGCCGCGCTCTTTAATTCGTTCTGGTGTGACGAGATTGGCTTTGTACAATGAAATAAGCGAACCTACTGAAATCTCGTCAATTTCGGAAGACATCAGTTCGAGCTGAAGCGGATCGATATCCTTCGTCTCTTTCTTGAGTACGCGTTGCAACACCCGGTGCGGCGTCGTCTCTACCTTCAACGGCGGTTTTCGCTTTATGACCGCAGCATTCTCTTTCAGAATTCTCAGACCAAGGTCTTTCCAATTCGAGAAGTTTAACCTCAGAACAGTCTGCGCATCGGTGAGCATCTCCACCTGTCGCTTGAGCTGCCCTATTGTTTCCTCTGAATAAGAGAAAACCAGGATACGCTCAGGACACACACCCTGGGCAAGCAAGTAGCCTATCCTGTGCGTGATTGTGCTGGTTTTGCCCGTACCAGCACCACCGGTGACCGCCACCGGACCAGCACCATGGGTGATGGCAAGCTTCTGAGAATCATCATCGACTGGCAACTCCGGAATCTTCGGTTGGTCGCGCCCTGACATCAAGCGCCCGACTGCCGACTTCTTTCGTCCTTGACTCCAGACCTGTTCGACGGCGTCGACACAAGCGGTCAAATCGCCAAGAATTTCTGCTGTGGAGAATCGAAGAATCTTCCAACCGTCGCTCAACAGCACCAGATTTTTCTTCGCTTCACCGCTGTTTGGAACATTGGGATCGACCGAAGACAAGATATCGCATTCAATTGCCAATCTATTATCTCGATCGGCAATCGACATATCGAGCATGTAGTCTCCGAGGACCTGCTGAGCAGTGACTGGAAGCTCGCGCTCATTCATGGCTTTGAAGAGATTGTATTCCGCTTTCAACATGGGCGGATGACCGTCTGTTCTGACCTGACGGAATTGATAAAGATCGATCATTGTCGCCTCTATCAGCCAGGTCAGTCTCTCCCACGAGATCTTGCGCCCGGAAAACTCAATATCATCACACTCCGCACCATAGGCGATGAATTCATCAAGACCCAAAGATGTAGTGACGATAGTTGCCTTATTGAAGAGCGCGCGAGGATAAAAGATGTAATGAAAGAGGTACCAGAGCTGCTGGGCATTGACCGGCGCTTCCAGGTCCTTAATGAATGTCACCTCTGAGCGCAGCATGTCCAGCTCGAACATCGAGACCATCGGCTGGTTGAAAGGAGTACCCTGTGTGGCTTGCGCCCACAGCTTCTCGGCCTGCATGACCAACTGCTCGCCTGTGGCTACAAATGGCTCGATTCCGCGGGAGCGCAGACTGATAATTGCAGACTCGACATAAGCTTCGTAGTCAGTACTGAAATCCGAAATAAATAAGCCCCTGACCGAGCCCGTGTACAACTTGAAGTTGTCGACGAACCAATGCATGGCATCTCGACAATCAGTCGGTTGGGGAGGCATTCTACGTGAACGAATGTCGGGTCGGCGAGGCTTTGACACTTAGCGATCTTTCTCTATAGGCATATTATGTGGGTCACATATACAAGAGAGTTTAGCTGATTCTCTTGAAAACCCAAAATCCGCCTATAGCAACCTTCCCTTCTAACTTGAAGAATATTCAGACAATGATGCAGATAATAATCAAATAGGGCTTCTTTCTCATGCACTTTATAAAGGCAACAAATCTGTTTTTTGCGCTAAAGAGTAATTAGCCGGGGCTTTCCGGAAATCGGTCTGATAGTTGGTTATTCTTGACATATTTCGTTTCGACCGGGGAATAGTACAATCACTTTGGGCTCATTGTTTGGAGTCAAGGTCTCGGATTTGACCGAACCAGCTTTACCAGGTCAAGCGAGCAAAAACCTCAAAAGAAGAAGGAGAGGGAGTTTCATGAGAGCACTTGTATTAATGGGTCTTATATCCGTTATCACAGCACCGGCAGCTCTTGCCCAAGCCTGTGGCGATGAAGGCCGTTATTTCCACCTTAAGCCACCTGAATACTCGTGGCCGAGTCACAGAAAGCGCACTATCCACCGCAAAGCCAAAGCTCTGCGTTGGTATCGTGAGCACAATGGCAACGTTCTCGTTTGCCCAGAGTCCTACATCGAAGGCATCACCGTTACCGTCAGCAAGTAAGCTGCTGATATTTCGGTCGGTCTGATAAATAGGCGATTAAACTTGTTTGACGCAAGTTTAAATGTCTATTTTGAAAGTGCTTTCATAGTTGAGACCATTAATCATTGAAGCGCCTCGTTCTCCGCGAGGCGCTTTTAATTGTGAAACGGGACCTAATCTGGCTCGCTGCTATTGCTGTCGACGCATTGCCTGTTTCCGCCGCGCTATGTCGCCGAACGCTTTCAGGTCCAATAACTCGCCGCCGGCTTTCTCGTAGGCCTTCTGGAATGATTCGCTTTTGTCCAAGGAGAGCTCCGCGGCAGCTTCGCTAAGCATTCGGCTTGGTTCTTTCTTCGGATTACTCTGAAGCTGGTCATTGACCAGCTCTCTTCCGCGCTTCAAGTCAGCTGGATCGCCGGATGCGGACAACGATCGAGCAAACATCGCTTTACCATCATTCATAGCCAGACCTATCATCTGTTGAGCTGCTACGACGCAAATCGTCGACCTCGCGCATCAATCGGCTACCGGTATCATCATCCATGGTTTCCGGGACGAAATCCTTCTCCTGCGTATTCGGTTGATTTTCCACGTACACGTCCTCCACTGCGTTGATCGCTTGTCCTACACTTTTACAATCCGCGCATGCCACGGGCACGACGCTCACGTTCCGCCATTTCGCAAAGGTTATTTATGTCACCACCAGCGGTCTCATACCGTTTTACAAAAGAGGGGTCTTTGTCCATTGATAAACCTGCGGCAGCGTGCGTCAAAGCCTGGCTAAACGGACCATTCTTGAGCTGATAGTGCGGACTCGCTCATGATCGGCTGGATCGGCAGAACTCGACAGTACGCGAGCATACAGTGCTTTGCTATCTGCCACTACCAGTCCCAACTTCCCTTTGTCGGCGGTCTCTTCATCATTGCGATCCAAAGCCTTAGACTGGAGCTCTGCGTTTGCCTTGTCGAACCTTGACCCCTTCATGTCGTCCGCGAGCTTCATCAGGTCTTCGACAGTATGCTTCTCGAATACCGCGGGTCTTCGTGTGATATCTTTAAATTCAAGATTATTGGGAAGCGTATCATCGGCAATGCCGGCGGCAGAGCGCTTTTGAAGCCTGACCTCCGCGGCCTGCAAAAGGGTGTCGATCATGCGAGTATCAGTATCTTCGTTGTTCCAACTCTGCGCGGAAGTGTCGACTTCCGGCTGTTTTAGAAGATTTTCCATCATTCACCTCCGCCCCACCAAAGGTTCGCAAAATAGCTTGAAGATTTGGTGAAACACCGCTCTGAGCCACTAGCTACGCGCCTTCGCCACAGCTAAACCGTGTTACATAACTAGCGCGCCGGACGGGACTCACGCCTCCAGTTATGCGCATCAAACAGCGGGTTATCCCATGGTATGCCGCTATCGCTCGGCATTCCATCACCAATTCCCTTGATGTATGTCTTGTGCGCAATTGTCAAACTCGGCTGAACGAGATAGACCCAGGGAAGTTTGTCTGACAAAACTTCCTGCACGCGATCGTAGAGTTCTTTCCTTTTCTCTTCGGTATCGGCTTTGTAGGCCTCATTTACCAAACTATCGAGATGATCGTCATTGTAATGAGCATAGTTGAGCGGTCCATTTTTTCCCCAGACAAGGCGACAATCCGGGTCCGGTCCCTGCGATCGGCTGAATAACACGGCATCGTACTCACCGGTCTTCAAATACTTGTCCTTCATTGTCGAATATTCAACCAGTTCTACCCGAACCCCAATTTTCGCATTTTGAAGATCGCCTGCAACCACCTGCGCTACATCCATGAAATCTTTGATGGTCACTATTTTAAAGGCCAGACGTTGGGTTTTCGGAACCGGCCCAGGCACTTCACTGACTGGATACCAACCATCTTCCCGACGCTCGAAGCCACTTGTTTCCAGATACTTATAGGCTTGCTTCACATCGTAAGGCCAACGGCGCGCCATGCGATTATATACCGGACCGTACTCAGGGAAGTCACAACACGGCACCACGGCGAACCCGGCATAGAGATTGTTGACGATAGTATATTTATCAATCAACATCGAGATCGCCTGTCTGAAACTCGGTCTTTTGTAGGGCTCCTTCTCAGTGTTGAAGGCCAGAAAAATCGTCCTGCCACCTGGATACTTCTTGAACTCGACGTCGCTGTGCTCGCTCAACACGCCAAGCTCAATTCTTCCATCCACTCTCGCCACGTCGACATCGCCACGATATAGCGCAGAGGACAGTAAATTGCCGTCCGGAATGATCCTCCAGATGAGAAATGGACTCTTCGCCTTCTCACCGAAATAGTTGGGATTAGCACGAAACACCAGTTCTAGTCCGGGGTCCCAGCGCTCTACAAAGAACGGTCCACATCCTATCGGGTGTCGAGACAATTGATCGGAATTCTTCATGCTCTCTGAGAGCACGTACGCAGGCAGAATTCGAAGATCTGCCAGCCTTAGCAACAACGGTAAATTCTTGTACGACAATTCGAGCACCACCTGTAATGGCGCTGGTGACGAAAAGCTCTTAATCGAATCGTAATTCGCCCGAAAGGGTGACCCCGGTCCGATTGTTGCTCTTATGGACGCAAGCACATCAGCAACGGTGAGCGGCGTTCCATCGGAAAATTTCAAATCTTCTCGAAGAAAGAATGTGTATCGAAGCCCATCTTCCGAGACCGTGAAACGTTCTGCAAGACCGGGCAGAATCTCTCCCTTCTCATTGTAGCGAACCAGCCCTCCGTGGATAAGCGTCTGCGCGAAATAGGAGGCAGAGTCAACACCACGATACGGGTTGAGTGTGCGAGGCTCCCACGGCATTCCAATCACAACCGTGTTGCTGCGCTCCGGCGAGTCTGCAACTCCTATAGCCCGGCTCTTGCAGCCTGTAACGCAAAAAGTGACAACCACGAAAGCGGTCATCACCTTGAAGACTATTTGCCGGAGAGCTGCCGGCCTTACCATGCTTTCGACCTACGGGCCCATCTGTGAAAGGCAGTACATGCTGACAAGCATGACTAGCATCGCGCTCGTAACGCCGAGCCAAAATCCAGCTACTAAAATCTGCCAGACGATCAGCGCTTGCCTGGCTGTGAGGCTGATGATGATACCCATTCGATTGATGATGTAGAACAGAACAGCACCAACAGTGAAGGCCAGAGGAAGGAACTTGACTCCGGGCGGAACATCAAGAGATACCGCTACCACGAGGCTCAAGATACAAAGAACGACCAGAGCAATCGTGACGTAATCAGAAAAACGTTGTTTGACGTTCTCCGCTACCGACGCCTCGTTAATGTGCTTGAGCGCCAGGATAAAATTCTTCAGTCCCTGGCGACGAGGAGTTTGCACGCTCTCCTTACCGGTAGCAGGCGCATCCTTCGGTACTTCAGCTGGCTCAGCCACGATCTAACCTCCGACTGTCCTCTCTATATTACCAAGCCCAACGAGCATAAACGAAAATACTGACTAGATCGTACCCACAAACATATGCATTCTTCGCAAAATGTCCGGGCAGCAGATAATGTTTTGCGGCAAGCGACCAGGGTTACTCGGTCACCTTGAGGCGATAACCGTATCCATGAACTGTAGTTATTCGCACACATTCAACGCGAGAAAGCTTCTTGCGCAGCGTCTTCATGTATGTTCTCACCGAAGCGGTAGTCGTCTCCGATTGCGAGGACCAGACCCGCTCAAGAATGGATTCTTGCGAAATCACCATGTCCCTTTGTCTCAACAGCAATTCGAGTATTTCAAACTCCTTTGGAAGCAAATGAATCTCTTCGCCTCGATAGCTCACTGAGTGCTTCGTTCGGTCCACTATCAATTCGCCTGCATTCATCTCCTCGTGCTGATATGTAGGCAATCGCCGCAGCAATGCTCGCACTCGTGCAGAGAGCTCCTCGAAGCTAAATGGTTTGGTCAAATAATCGTCAGCCCCGGCGTCGAGTCCATGCGATTTCTCTCGGACGTCCGACTTGCCTGTCAACATTAGAATTGGAGTTTTTCCACCTTCATTTCGAAAGCGGCGGATAATCTCAGGTCCGGACAAACCGGGAAGCTGCCAATCGATGATACCGATATCGTAATGATAAAAGCGAAGAAGATCGAATCCTTCTTCGCCGGTGGAAGCGCGTTCAACTTGATAGGACTGCCCTGTCAACCAGGCAGTAATGCGATCGGAAAGGTCAGTATCGTCTTCTATAACGAGGATTTTTGCCATGCCAACGATGTCGTACGATTCAAGCGATTGTGAGCTTGTTATACCATCTATGTCCAATTTTTTTGGCCCCTAATATTAAAGTTGGAAAGATCCAAAAGGATGCACCACATTAGCTCTGTTTGTCCTTCTGCTCCGTCTTCGGCGTAGGTTCCGCCTGTTTTGGCTGTGAATTAGCCGCTTTTGCGCCAGGATTGCTTGGATTGTTAGCACGAGTATTGTCTTGTTGTTGCTGTTGTTGTTTGTCGTTGTTGGACTTCTGTTGTTGCGCGTTGCTCTCTGTGGCCGCTTTGCTGTTGGATGCTCCGCTCATGCTTCCCGCACCCTTGTCGGAGGCTTGCTTATCGCCAGATTTCGGCTCTCCTGATTTGCTTGGATTGTTAGCAGGAGTATTGTCTAGTTGTTGCTGTTGTTTGTCGTTGTTGGACTTCTGTTGTTGCGCGTTGCTCTCTGTAGCCGCTTTGCTGTTGGATGCTCCGCTCATGCTTTCCGCACCCTTGTCAGAGGCTTGCTTATCACCAGACTTCGGCTCTCCTGAATTGTTTTTTTCTGTCGACCGGTTGCTGTCGTCGCGGGGCGTACTATCCTTCTGCTCTGCATTTCGATTTGATTGAACGCTTTGATTCGATTGTGTCGAGGCACGTTCTGCCTGACTGGCCGAGGCATTCTTATCCGGGTTGGCGCCAGCGGCATTCTCGTTCGGACTATTTGTGTTGTTGGTATGCGGGCTATGGCTATCGTTTGACTCAGTATCCCCGTTTCGTCTATCCGAATCTCGCTCGTCGCTTTTGGAGCCATCCTCCGATTCGCTGCCCTCATTGCTACCATCATTACTCGCACTGTTTTGCGAATCGTCGGTTAGTTCGAGATTGGGAAGATACTGTTCTGCAGTGTTGGTGGATGAAAACATACTGTTTATGTCTTTCTGTGAGTCGCGGCTCCACTGCGCTGACTCCATAAGATTGCTTCTATCGGTAACACTTCCAGCCGATGTATCCAGACCCTGCGAATCCATGTTGTTCTCCCCTGGTGTCGGCATAGCCATTCTCCTCGTCCATCGCCCTTACCCTCATGGACTGAGTTTAATAATGCAGTGTGAAAACGAGATGAAAATGATTCTTCATACACGCTCTATCTAAGCGCCTTTCGACCAACTAATCTTCTCGCGAAAGTTCTCTGTTGATTCGCACTTTCAATTTCGGATCGGTGCATTCCGTCGCCAACCTTATCGCTTCAGCGAGATGGGAGGCGCTTTTGTCCTTCTTATCCTGCTGTTCGGCAATGCGTGCTTTTAGTATTTCGTTAAGGGCTTGTTGACCGCTCGATGATCTTGGCGAAAGTCGCGAATAGATCTTAGACGCTTCATCAGCAAACTTTTCAGCATCCTCAAGTCTCTCTATCTTCAAGGAATAAAGCCCGGCCTCTCTGAAAAAATCTGCGTAGCGAACCCCGTCTCCTACAATCTTCCTCACTTCTTCCGCGTGTTCCTTGTATAACGTGCCTAGATCGATACCAGGCATTTTCTGTTGGATTCGCAGCGAAAAATTGATGACCTTCAATATCTTATTGTCGTCTTTCAACTCGTGAGCAAGTTGCATAGCATGGTCCAGATTCCTCTTCATCTCTGCAACATTTCCACGCGCCGCTTCGATCTTTGCTACCTCAACATAAATCGATAACTGAAGAGAAACATCATTCAGATCGATTGCAAGACTCAAAGCTCTATTGAGCTGATCTATCGCAGCACCGGGTTGATTGTCTCGCTTGAAAGTTTCCGCCTCATGGAAAAACCTCAAGGCATGCACCCTTTCCGACATCTCCAGCGAATCTCTACCTTTTGCGGGCAACAGCTTTTCCAACTCCTGGACGATCCCAAGGGATTGTCCGCGCCGACTTGATGCCAACACTCGATGGAGGTGGAAAAGTTCGTATTTCGTCTCCGGTATTTTGAGCATGTCGGGACGAGCCTTCAGCAACTCCGCAACCTCATTGATTCTTCTGTCTACGCGGACAATATTGCCATTTCTGAGCGCCACCTCAACATCAAGTCTGATTACATGAATGAGTGTCCGGCAAATGGTTTGTGATACCGCTTGCAACTCCTTGCGTTTCAAGCACTGATAAAGACTCTTCGCCGCAACGGACAGCTTCTCTGTCGCAGATTTACTGCGAAAATAGACCGCATTCTGAGCCGCACTTACCTGGGCAATTGCTTTGTAGTATCCGTGTGAGTCAGCCAGCGCACCCTCGCTTATAGCAAATTTGTACCATTGGGACGCCTGTTCCGGTTGCTTGTTCTGTCTTGCCTCATCGCCGTCGGAAAGATGGTTCTCGAACAACATCAGATTATAATAAGACCGTACGGATCGATTGGACGACCCACAAGCGCTCAACAGTAGCACTGCACATAGCACTCCTGGATTCAGCATTTTCATTTCGAGATTCCGCCCTTATTCGCTCCAACAAGCTCGTCGTCTTCGCAGTTACCTTTCGGCACCTTGACCCAGAATCGCGCGCCCTTGTTAATCTCACTGTCCACACCAATGGTGCCTCCCATCAGTTCGATCAGTTTTTTGCAAATCGGTAATCCCAAACCGATTCCACGTCCGACTTTTTGATCGGTCGGCGACACCTGTCGAAATGGTCGAAAAATCAGCGTCTGGTCCTGTAGCGCAATACCTTTGCCAGAGTCGGAAACTGAAATTTCTACGTGATCGCCTTTTGCCTCTGCACTAATACGCACTGCCGATCCATTGGGAGAAAACTTCACTGCATTAGAGAGCAGGTTGACCAATACCTGCTCCAGGCGCTCCTCATCGACGAATACATCGATATCGGTATAAGAATACTCAATCGCTACACCGACAACTTGTGCCATGTCTTTGATAGTGTCTACTGAAGCTCTGATGATCGGGCTGAGAGGCAAATGCTCGGGAAACACTTCGAAGGTACCGGACTGAAGCTTCTCTGCATCGAGGATGTCGTTAACAAGATTGACTAATCGATTAGCGATTCTCTCCGTGGATCGAAGTGATTCACGCCCTTTTGGTGTGATCTCACCGTAGCGCCCCTCTGCAACAGTCGTCAAAACACCAATGATCGACGTCAATGGAGTGCGCATATCATGCCCAACCATGGCGACGAACTCCTCTTTCATTCTTTCGATACGCTTACGCTCCGTAACATCATGAATTACGAAGAAGAGTGCCTGGAGATTCTCGGACCAAGACCCGGACCAGCTCGTATCGATCATGCTCTTGTCGTCGGCCACGACCTTGATCTCGAAAGTAGCTGGTTCTTTAGCCGCTCTCAGTGTGGCAATCTCTTTTTCGAACTGTGCCACCGAATCCGGTTCTATTATTCTGGCTGCCGGTTTGGACATTAGAGTCGCCGGTAGATATCCCCAGCGTTGTTTTACCGACGAGCTCACAAAGGTAAAATGATTGGCGGGATCCAGAGAGCAGATAATATCGACACTGTTATCGATGATGGCTCGCTCCTTCTGAACAGCTTCTTCCAGTGCCTGAGCCATTTCATGAAACACCGCGTCAAGATGCGCAATTTCATCAAACCCCTGCAATGGCTCGTTGAGTGGCTTTGACTCACGCATCTTGTTGGCATTGTCAACAAGCACATCCAATCGTTGCGCGATGTCTCTGAAGAACAGCACACAAACAACCACTCCAAAGATAACGTTGCATATAAGCCCCGCGACCAACCAGAACAAGGCTTTTTGACGCGAACTCGCGCCTTCGGCTGGCAGGTGCAAAGTTTTCTGTCTTTGCTGGTAGCCAAACTCTTCCAACTGCGGGATGATTTTGTTGAGCAGCATGGCGATCTTGATGCGCAACATACTCACATCCATGCTTTCGTCTTCTTCTAGATAGGGTCTCAACTCTTCGAGCAGACCCAATCCTTCATCAGTTGACGCGCGCACTTTCTTGATCCTACTGAGTCCATCAGGGTCATCAGCAACAAGTGCCTCGAGTACATTCAGCTGCTCGGTAGTTTCATCGGTTGCTTTTTCGTATTTGTCCGATATGGAAAAGTCCCTTGCGCTGACGAACATATAGATCGACATGCAAGTATCGTAATACGCTTTGACTAGCCGACTGGTGCGGTTAAGCACCTCTTTTGCATGCGCTTCTCGCCAGGCGTCAAATTCGGCTTGCCTGAGCAACCCAAACAGCACTCCGACGAAGGCAATCTCGAGTGCAAAAAGAACGGCTAGAAGCAATATTCCTTTTTTGACTAGCGGACTTTTGACATTCGCCATTGTGACTTTCCTAGAGCCAGAATCCAGTTCGCCTTTGAAGACGAAATGATGGGCTGGACTATTATAGAAGGTTCCAGCCCCAGCAATGGTTTTTTCGCGACTTAGCACCCGATACGTCGATATCTACTCGGCAAAGCCCGCTCCAGGATTTTTTGAAAAAAGGACTTTTCGTATCGAGCTAAAGCAAGCCGACGACTATTCGGTACCGCAAAGAAGTCCTGATCCTCGAAATTGTCGTTCCAAAAGTTATAACACTGCGCGAATCCTTCTGACGTTGAGTACGAAGAAAAGTCGTGATGCTGCATCGGCGGGAAATCGACGTCTACTGGCTCCAGATCCTGAATCAAATCGTCATCATCATATTGATTTTCAAGCGGAGGATAGGGAACCTCTACTGGCTCCTGTCTGCGGCGCCAGATCGTCAGTCCAAGTCCTGGATCACTGTTAGTGAGCATGATGTCACGCTCGTCTACAAGAATATCTTCTTCCATTTGCACCTGGGCCATTTTGTCCAACAGCGCCGCTATCACCGCCTGTGGTGGCACTTCGGATCTGAGCTCCGGGGCCGGATGCTGTCGAAACAATACGCTCATCGCTTGCCAACGCAGCTTGGTTTGTTGATTTTCGTCACCCTGAGATTGTCCACCACCAGGAATTAATAGATTCATAGTCGCTCCTCACTATTCGCCAGAACAGAAGGCCTCTGGCAAAATAGTCTCGCCATTAAGTCTGCTTTTGATATTGGTAAATCGAACTGCCGCTATTTTTATTCAAATTCGTGAAAACGCGGTGAAAGTGGCTAGACACGAACTTTTGCAAATTGAGCTAAGAAGCGGCTCTTCATCCACCATTCCTCAACTTGACTTTGTCTGTCGTCTAATCAATTGCTATTACCAATATGTGAACGCCAAGGCAGGTTCGAACAGCAGTCCAGCGTGCGTGTGCCCGGGCACCCGACTCGTCAAGCAAAGTTCGACCACCTCGGCTCATCGTTCCTCGTGGGCGGCGGTGCTTTTTTCGGAGGCGCGACAACTGCTGGTTTGTTTGGTGCTTTACCGGTGCGATCCAGATTCCTCAAGTAATTGACTGTTGGTGAATGAGCATTAGCTACGTTCGCAGCAGCCACCGAGGCGTTCGCCGGACCGGCCGGTGCTGAATTGGTGACATAGCTACCAGTCGGAGGAGGTGAAACGTTCGGGGAGACATTGCTGCCAAACCCACTAGCACCGAGTTGCATCGTCGGATACTCCTTTCCGGGCTGCATAACTGCCCAACTATAATCGTTTTCTGGCATCGGACCACCGCGGTCACCACCTCCACCGCGGCCACCTCCATCGCCTCCTTCACCGCCGCGTCCGCCGCCACCACCACCTTCTCCGCCTCCTTCACCGCCGCCTTTTCCACCGCCTCCTTTTCCGCCTCCGCCTCCGCCTCCGCCTCCGCCGCCGCCACCACCGCCTCCTCCGCCTTTTCCTTTCGAAGAACTCTGGATGGCTTTGCCCATCTTATCGCCAAGCCTCATGGCCTCTGCACCACCAGCTCTGACCAGTCCCGCAAAATCGAACGCGAACTTAACGGATAGGTTTGCCAGCGTGTTGAGCGCCAACATAATGATGGTGCCTGTTTCATCGACTCCTCTCAAACACGCAATGAGCAACACGACCGTGTTCCAAAAAAAAGACCAAAAACATACCGAGATAACTCCTTCGACCCAACTGCCCAGGGCATCTCTCAGATGTTTATTCGGCCACACCCAAAGTGCGGCTACTATTGGGCCGGCACACCACAAGTAGTAGAGGTATGCCAGCTGAAGTGCGCACAGTACCGACCACGAGGTCACAAGAGCGGCATTACTGGAATTAGCCATCATCCGCGCCGCCATAACCGCCGCCGGCACAGCTTCGTTAGCTCGATCTGGCGGCACTATGTAAATCCCTGCACAAGGATCATAAATTTTCACCGCTATGAGATCGGCTTCCAATTGGGCAAAGGGTGTCTTCTCTTTCGCCACGAGAATAATGCCCATCGACGAAACGGGGATGTCTATTGTGTTTCGATTCTCCTGGGGCAATCGCCATGGCATCGCTTTGATCTCGTGACAGATTGCATCTCGATACATGTCCGAACCGAACAAGCGCCTATACTCATTAGAAATTGTGTACGTGAAGGAATTAGCAAGATCAATTCCATAATTCATGACTAGGTACGTGCCAGGCAACAAGAACACCGCAACCACAGATCTAAGAATTCCTTCCCACGGATTGACCTGACCCAAGACGGGATTCCCAGCGGCCATGATTGCCCTGGTTTGGGCGAGAACCGCTCCGGGTAATAAAAGCAGAATTCCTATCGGAACAAATATCTGATCGCGAATTTTATTCCATTTGTTGCCACCTTCGACGGTAAAATTATTGACGAACGTAGCCACGTATTCAATCGCGGTTTCAGCCATTTCGTGCCCGATTTCGCCCGCCACATCAGCAGCTTCGGTGGCTACGCCGGCCGCTTGTGATTGCCCTTTCATTCCATTTGACAGCGGATTGGCAGAGCCTGCGGCTTGTGCTACCGCGCTTTCAACTGCACCTCTCACGTCTGAGCCGCGACTCGTTTCGGAATGCTTTTGCCCGTGGAGACGTTGCTTGAGATCATCTGCCACTTGTTTTGCCGTATCAATTTTGTCCTTGGCCCACGGACTATCACGAAAGTGTTCAGAGTCAGAGTCACTCGCTCCGCCGTTAGTACTCTGACACGTCCCACCAGCCTCGAATAAGCCTTTCCAGGGATCGAATTTTTTGTCTGTGAATATTGCCGCGGGGTTCTTCAGCGGGTCCGTATGGCCGCCACTGTGTACCTGATTGTACTCAATAATCTTTTGTCCCATAAATGTTTCCTGGCGCATCGCCTCGCACTTTTGAGCGCATAGCAAGAATAGAGAGCCGACTAGCAGCATCGAGAGGGTCAGTTTCTGTGTGGTTTTCATCATATTTAACGGCTGAACTTCATTTAGGTTAGTAACTCAGATTGCATTTATTTGCGTGTAGACCATTTGCTATCCCTTCTTTTGAGACGCTTCCTGAACTGCCTCGTCCGCTTTCGCCATAATTTGCGCGACCATCTCTCCGGCTTTGAAATCAAACGGATTGAATGGTACGTAAGTCATGATTACCAGAAAAGCAATGAACATCATCAACTCCCAAATCGAATAGATATTGAGCTCTCCGCCTAACCAACCCAAGCGAGTGTCTATTGTCAGTAGCACCACACACCACCAAAATCGCCAGAGCGCTAAATTGATAATTGCATCGACCCAATTTACGAACACACGTTGAAATAGAGAGCCCGTACCACCCGGCCATGCATACAGGGCAGCCGCTACTGGTCCCATCAGTAGCAGATAACAGCCCATGCTAATTTGAAATGCGCACAGGATTACGAGCCCGAAAGCCGCGCTTTCAGCCATTGAGTTGGCAAGCATCTGCAGCATGATGCTGGCCGGATTCATGTTGAGAGGTACTGCCATTTTCTCTGGCTTTTCCGACAATTTTCCCACGCTCTGGAGCATAGAACCCGGTAATATCGAACCTTTGAAATTTTCATCCGGCGGACGAAATACTTGTTCGTCAGCCCATCGATTGATGCCTTCGTAATTGATGTGTCGATAAACCTCATACTGAGTACTGTTTCCGACGTCTATGGCATAACTGACTATGACCTGCGTCGCAGGGATCAAGAAAATCGCTATAAGACTTCGGAGAATTCCTGTGAACGGACTTACTATGTCGTCATCACTGGTGTTATGCAGCATCCCGGATGATACAAGACCCTTCACCTGAGTTATAACGGCACCCGGCAAAAGCAGCAGAATGCCTATCGGGAGATAAACATGCCTATAGGCTTTCTGCACGAGATAGACCGCTTCCGAATATGTTTTAAGCGGTTGACTTGCACTACATGCGGTGCCCACATTTTCGTTGGCAATGTTCAATAAAGGTGTGCGAGACAATTCCATCATTTGCATCCAGGTAGAGTCAAATGCGTCCGATTCCGCATTTGCAGCAGTCTCCGCCATCCCCGTCATGCCCTCTTGGGCACCCGAGGATTGCCCCTGCGACTCCATTGACATTGCATTCTTGAAGGCATCTGCTTCGGCCGAAATCTTAGCGCTATTCCCGCGGTCCGAGGTCACACCTTTGTTGCCCTTGAAGCTCGTCTGCATATTACGGTAGAAAGCATTTTCCACTATATTGCGCAACGGCATCTCGCCTTGCTTCGGCGGTATCTCGCGATACTTCCCACGTGGCACCTTGCCGTCCAGCTCTTGCTTCTGGTTGTAGTACTGCTTTACCGGAGTGCACTTCTGTCCGAACATCTCATCAGAAATGCCTCGCTCCGTATAGTAACCGGTCTCTCCGTTCTCCATTTTAGAGACATCGTATTCTTGATTCTGCGATGAGCCGCTCGTTTGAGGACCATGATTACCATCAAATTGCATCGTGGCATTGCTTGTTCTAGAAGAAGGCTTAACCTTCGAGAGGTTTTCATAAAACGATTTGCCCTGTGGAAATGGTGCGCCACCACCCTGACCACCACCACCGTCAAAAAACATTCTCCTGTCCATCCAGTTCAAATAACTGTCTTTGACTTGCTGTCTTGCGAAAGCAGGAAAAGACCAAACCATCGCAAAAACAACTAGAAGCAAAACTGCTCTCATACGTCCTACGATAATCGTGTTTCGTTTCAAACCGAAACTGCCTTGGTATGAGGGAATTGACTCTGTCAACCTGCTGTGCATCTGTATCCTTCCGGTCCTTGTACTGAACAAATGTTATTCACCAACCAAGAGTCTTGTCTCAATACGCCTATCGATCGCTGCTCAAAAGTTCCACCTCATAGGTTAGCCTCGCATTCGGTGGTACCTTCCCTCTGCCTCTGTTTCCATATGCGAGCGCGGGGGGAATACTCAGTTTTCGCGTACCACCCACCTTCATTCCCATGAGTCCCTCTTCGATTCCGCTTATCGTCTGATGGCGCCCAAGCGTGATCGAGAGAGGCATGCCTTTATCGCGCGACGACTCGAATTTTGTTCCATCAGGAAGATATCCCGTGAGGTGGAGGAGCACCATATGATCAATCGATGGACTGAGGCCAAAACCTTCCACAAGATCTTGATACACCAATCCACTATTCGTAGAAACTGGCTTGCCGGGAGGCTTTGGTGGAGGCGTTCCCAGATCCATACTCCAGTCATAAGCCCTTGGAACGCGACTTGGGTTCGCCAATGACATAGGTTCAATATAGTTGATTGCTTTTACTTCTTCCGGCGGTCCAGCCGAACAAGCTGAAAGTAAGCACGTCGCCACGATGGAAACCATTATCGCAATTTGTTCCATCGCTGACTTTTTATTCGATGTCGTCACTGAGCAAACTTCCGTGGTAGAGATTAGTGGGAATCGCAATCTTGACTAATAGCCCGGTCGAGCGGGAACCATCACCAGCCGGCGGAAAGATCGGCATCAGAAATCTAATCGAGTTTTTTTTGCACTTGAAGCCGGTCGGGTTGAGCAGTCGGAATAGTCGCGCCATCGCGACTATCATTAATCGCAGCACAGATCATCGTCGGCAAGATTTCGGCGAGATTATAGTCGAATCGAAAACCCATTGGTGGTGCCGCCGTGAACTCGTCTTGACTGTAAGTGCCAAGTTTCGCAAGAAGTTCTTCGCTTGAGGAGATCGTCTGGAGTACCTCTCCACCATCCGTCCTTACCGAACAGGACGACCCCTCAACCTGTTCTCGATATGCTCGTTGTAGAGGCACTCCTGACGCCGGTGCTGCACTCTGCGCATAACTGTCTTGTTCGTATCCAGGGGCTGAAGATAACGCTTCCCGCGCTTCCGCCAACAACCCTCTTAAGCAGGTCGTCTCGAGTGTCTCACTTGGTTTGGCTCCATCTCGACAGGACGACCCCTCCTCCTGTTCTACCTTCAAGTGAGACACTTCGAGCGCCTTCGCGGTCCTCTGCGTATAACCGTTGTCCTCGCGATCTTGTGGATAGCAAGAAGACACGGATAAAGCCTCCTCGGCTTCGGCTAACAACTCACTCAAACAGGTCGTCTGGAGTGTCACACCATCGTTCGCTCTCGCCAAACAGGATGACCCCTCAACCAGTTCAGCACGGCGGTGTGACACTCCGAGAGCCTGCTCGGTCCTCTGCGCACAGCTTCTCTCTTCTCGACCCTCTATTGGGATATGTTGCCAGGGTGGAGAAAAATGTAAATACCCCCTGAACTCCCCTGGGCCAGCGCATTCACTTTCATCAGCAAGCAACATCGGCATTCTGCCTGGCACCGTGTACGGTGCCGACAGAGAGGTTGCATTGGGGGCAATTTGTTGTGGTAATGTACCGGTCGCTTGCTGACAGAAATGACCTTGCAAAGTCTGGTCATCGGCTTGATATAGAAATTGAGCAGGAATTGAAAGACTCATTATCTCCCCCTGAAGCGTGGGAAAGTCAGCACGGCCTTCTGAGAAGGCCGCAGCGACTCTCTCTATCGGGAATAAAATTGGATTTCGATATCGTGGTAAACCGAACAGTGATATTGTTGTCGAAATTAGTGAAATCGAGGTGAAAACCCTTATGGCTGCACAAACCGCCTTGAGCCACCCCAAATATCTACGCAGGCGAACATTTAGATATTACGGACTCAAAAGTCCCAACCACGAATTCGGAATTTGAACGACAATCTCGTCATTGAATTTGATAAGCGTCCTTGATTCCGGCACGACAACAGCAGGCTTTCCGTCGGTGAAACCGAAGGTGACCTCAGCTCAGCGTTGACGCGTATTGCATGAATGGTTCAGACCGGGATTAGGACATCATTGCCGAACACAGAACTCGACCTTAATCGATTTGTCAAATCGCACTTATGTGGAAAACTGGGTAGCAAGCGACTCTCCGAGACTCGGTCGAGATCCGGAAAGATTGAATGAATCGGCCGCATGGCTGCCCGCGATATCGTGAGTCGGCTTATGCCATGCTGTGGCATCATCTTTGACAGAGGCGTTCTCCGTCCAAGGCATTGGCTCGGCATACCTCGAGGCGAGTCCCTGGCCGCCATCTGTACGAGCAGGTGGTGGCGGACCGACTTCGAATGCTTTCGGTCTAGCAACCAGTCCACGAAGATTGGTTTGCTGTGCGATGTTCGGATGGTATCCACGCCCTGTTTCGTAGGCGAACAGATTCCTTCTCCTGTCAATCTTCTCTTCTTGCTTCACCGGAGCCGCTTCCGACGAAACCGCGTTTGCGCTGGAAATCGGAGGGGAAATCATGGTCTCCGTCATTTTGAGTCGCGGCATAGGGGCGAGTGGTGGAGGTGTCATAGTCAAGTGCTTTTTATCCGGCGTCATCGGTGGAATCGGATTATCGCCTCCGTCACTCGGCTTGTCGGATGGACCGGAAGGTTTCTTGTCTTTGCCGCCGCCGCCATCTTTCGCCGAGTCGCCAACCGCCTTGGCGATCTTGTCGCCTAGTTTCATGGCTTCTCCAGCAGCTCCGCGAACGAGCCCAGCAAAATCGAAAGCGAACTTGACCGAGAGATTGGCGAGAGTATTCAAGGCTAGCATCATGATGGTGCCGGTTTCATCTACACCACGAAAGCAGGCGATGAGCAGGACGACCGTGTTCCAGAAGAACGACCAGAAGCATACGGTGATCACTCCCTCAACCCAGGAAGGCAACGCGTCGCGCAAATGCTTCATCGGCCAGACCCAGAGCGCAGCTACAACGGGACCGACACACCACAAATAATACAGGTAAGCCATCTGGAGCGCGCAGAGGATACTCCAGGAGGTGCAAAGCGCAGCGTTGCTCGAGTTGGCCGCCATACGCGCCGCCATTACACTCGCTGGTACCACTTCATTGGCTCTGTCTTCCGGCACTATATAGATCTTTGCACAGGGATCATAGATTTTGACGGCAATAAGCTCAGCCTCTAGTTGGGCGAACGGAGTCTTGTTGCCCAGTAAAATCTGTCCCATCGACGACACGGGAATGTCGATGGTGTTGCGGTTTTCCTGGGGCAGTCGCCAGGGCATCGCCTTGATCTCATGGCATAGCGCGTCCTTATACATGTCGGAGCGGTGCATCCGCTTATACTCGGACGAAATGGTGTAAGTAATTGAATTCGCCAGGTCGATGCCATAGTTGCAGACCAGATAAGTGCCTGGAATCAGGAAAATACCGACGAGCGAACGCAAGATGCCATCGAATGGATTGACCTGCCCAAGCACCGGATTCGAGGCTGCCATAATCGCTCTTGTTTGAGACAGCACCGCCCCTGGTAGCAACAAAAGAATGCCCATAGGAACGAAGATCTCATTTCGAATTCTGTTCCAAATATTGCTATCGTCAATCGTAAAGTTGTGCATCGATGTGGCCACATACTCGATCGCCGTGTCCGCCATCGTGTGGCCGAGTTCTCCGCACACATCAGCTGCGGCCGTGGCGCAACCCATTGCCTGGGCCTGGCCCTGCATCGCGTTTTGCAATGGGCGATCGGCATTAGCGGCGCTCTGACTGGCTATTTCCGCGGAAACAGCAGCGTACGCCCCGGTCACCGGATCGGAAAATTTGTTCTGGTTAGCATCAAATACTTGTTTGATTTTATTGGCCGTCACCTCAGGTCCTGTGAAACAACGGCTATCGAAATTGTCCGGTCTCATGCACCCAACTGAACTAGTACCTTCGAAAGCGACGGGATTGCTGCATCCGGCGAGTTCTTTCCCTGGTGTCATTCCACCGCCGGCACGTTTGTCCACGTTGTAGAAGCAAGGGTTCTTCTTGTCGGGTGAACCATCCTTATTGCAAGGACCATTAGAACAATTGACGTTCTGCTGACAATTATAGAATGCGGAGAGTCCTGTCTTTGGACTGGTGCCTGATGCCGGAAAAGCAAGGGCTGTCTGACTGCTTGCCAAACAACCGACGACGATCACCATCGTCAATACCAGCTTCCATCCTGTTTTAGTTAAACTCATTGTGCAAACGTCCTCTACCGCAGGATTGCTAATCTACTTTTTCGATGCCTTATCAACGGCTTCTTCCGACTTGGCCATGATCTGCTGAATCATGTCGCCAGCTCTAAAATCAAAGGGATTAAACGGAACAGAGGTCATGATCACCAGAAAGGAGATGAACATGAGCAGCTCCCACATCGAATACATCTCGAGCCCTGCGCCAAGCCAGGTCAATCGCGAATCCATGATGAGCAAAACTACGCACCACCAGAAGCGCCACAAGGCAACGTTGATCATGGCATCCAGCCAACTCGTGAATACTCTTGTGAAAAGCGAACCAACCGAGCCTGGCCAGGCATAAAATGCTGCTGCTACCGGACCCATCAAAAAGAGATACGAGACCAATACAATTTGAAAGGCACACAAGATAACCAGTCCGAATGCCGCAGATTGCGACATTGCATTGGCCATTGTTTGCAACATGATGGAAGCCGGGTCGACATTGAACAGTTCCGCCTTATCTTCTGGACCTTGCGTGATCTTACCCTGTACTTTTCCACTTCGCGGAGGCAAGAGTCCTCCGGAAAAGTTGGACATCGGCGCCCGGAACACTTGCTCGTCGCCATAGCCTTGTAAGGTTTTGTAGTTGATGCGGGTAGCGATTTCGCCTTGCAAGGCATTGCCTACATCGATCGTGTAACTAACGATAAGTTGCGACGCAGGAATCAAGAAAATCGCCACCAGAGACCGAAGAATACCTGTGAATGGACTGGCACCATCATCATTGGAACTGTTGCTGATGCTGTGCGAGACCAGCCCTTTCATCGATGTGAGCACCGCTCCGGGCAGAAGTAGGAGAAGCGCGATAGGAAGGTATACCAGCTTGTATACTTCCTGGACGAGGTAGAGCGCATTTTCGTGCGTCTTGATCGGTTGACTCGCCAAGCACTTTTGACCGGTCCTCTCATTTCCCACGTTGGGACAGGGTGTCGCTGACAGCGCCAGCATCTTCGGCCAAGTCGAATCAAATGAATCAGAAACAGCCTCCGAAGCGCCCTCGCAAGCACCACCCAGGGCAGCCTGTGATTTCTGGAAATTTGAAAGAGCTTCGAACTTCATATCGTCGAGAAGCTGTTGGCGCGCCACATCGAGCTTCATTCTCTCAGCCAGCGAGATCTCGTTAGGCGTTTTCCGATTCATCTTTATCGCTTCGCGAGCCGCGCAATAACCTACTGGATTGCTCAAAGTGCAGCTTTTCGTCTTCGGCAAGATCTCTCTGTATTTATCAGTAATTGGCTGTCCAGTTCCATCAGCTTCAGGAAACCGTTCGAAATAGTATGGCTTCAGACCGGCTTGCGACCCACGATCACCACAGCACGGACCAAATACTTTGCTTCCACCGTCTGCATATTCCATTTGATTCCCATCGGGAAACTTCGATGGATCGCAGGTTCGCGGAGTCTTACTCTCTGCATTCATTGTCGGCGCATGTGTGCCCAACAACTGTGGAACAGTGGAATCCATCTGCACAGGCGACACTGCGCTCAGTGCCTTGTAAAAATCGCTGTGCGGCATGAGCGCTTTACCCTGTTCGCCACCGCTCGTGGTGGGGTCGAACTTTCCGCTGTTGTAGAGAGCATCATCCAATCCTCTGAGCGTGAAGTTGAGTGCTCGTTGTCTTTTGACTTCCTGACTGCCTGTAGCGGCCAAAGCCTGACTAATTCCAGCACACAAAAAAACCAAAATATAGAGAATGATCTGTTGTCTTAGTAACATAGAAACCACCAGAAAGAAACTTCGAGACTCGCTTACCTACTGCATGCTCGCGCAGATGATCGTAGGGCGAATTTCACGGAGCAATTGCCAATCGACCAAGCGCTGGGCTTCAACAAAACTCTTTTCGCTGGTCATCACATTGACATTGTCGGCTTGTCTTATTGGAGTCGCTATCGGCGGCGCGCTGACATCGAATCGAGTGTCTCTGTAAGACGGTGTGGACGACGAGCGCACCGTCGGATGAAAGTCAATGCTACGGTTCTCGGTTGATCTACTTTCGCTCGTGCCGGTTCGATCCGAAGGATAGTGGTTGATTCTAGATACCGCGGGCGGTGCCTCGATGGGTCCAGTGGAGTTATCAGAAATCCTATCTATGCCGGAATTGCCGAAGCCGTTCTGCTTGAGGTTAAGGTCGTTGTTCACATAATCAAAGGAAGTAGGAACTATGAGATTCATTATGATCTCCTATTTTGGGGCGCAAAGAGGCTTGCAGGCGGTTCGGACCTTTGTTCACCTGTTTTGCGACTTATTCAATTGGTAGTGAGGGTGCGATGGTTTGAAGATTGTAGGTACAACTTGTTACGAAATTGTAAAGGGTCAATCTTCGTTCGTTCTTAGTCAAATAGTCGAAATTGCAGTGAGCGAGCCGATCGGGTTATTCCTCCATTTCTCAAGTGTCGTACATGAGTGTGACATCAACGTCAGCATTTGAATTTCAAACCAGTTTAATAACCCATCGTGGCACGAACATGGCGTAAGGCCCCCTGAAACGATAATCCTGAAGCGAACGGTTCGAACGTAAAGGTAGGTTCGTGCCCCACCCCCGAACACTCTCTCTGGGTACTTCCCCCGAAAAGGTCAGGAAAATCCCCCGAAAGAGTCGAGTGCTATTCCCAGCTAAGAACAATCACAACCCAGCATAGAATGATGCTTCCACGAAGTTGATAGCAGGTACACATCATGTCGCTCGAATCAGATACGCCTATATGGTCCGCAGACAGAGAAAGTTCGCGATGGCAGAAAATCGTCTTCACTCTCGTCGTGACACTCGGAGTATTGGCGAACTCGAAAAACAGTTTTATATATTTTGCGGTAACAAAGAATGACTGGTTTATCTTCCAAGTGCACTGTAAAGCCTTGAGGTCGGGGATTCAATGGACTGCGTAGGACTATCAGTCTCGAGTTTGTTGCGATCGGGGGCGGAGACAACGGCTATGTGCTATCGTTAGCCGTCATGCAGCGCGGCTCTCTTTTCCTCGTTTCATACGTGATTCTTGCCTATCTCGCACAGGGGATGGCAGAACACTTTTGCTTACCAGCCCAACCGCTCAATAACTTTTTTCTCAAAGTCGAACATTGGAACGCAGCACAAGTAGCTTCGTACTTCGCCCTATTGATGGTACCGTGGACGATAAAACCGCTGTTCGGCATCGTGACTGACGTGCTCCTTCCCGCCAGTAAGAGGGTTTACCTGACCTTTGCATTTTCCCTCGGCGCTATCGGCTACCTACTCGCCTCTGTCAATCAGGCACTTATCCTGCCAGGGCTCCTACTCTCCGGCTGTGGGCTGAGTTGGGGAACCGCTCTATTGTGCGGTCTCGTGGTCAAAGTCTTCAGTGGAAGCCAGATGCGCAAAGTATTTTCCACGCAAGCCGTCTCTTATTACGTCGCATGTATAGGAGCCGGTTTACTCGGCGGCGCCCTGTGTCACAAGCTCGATCCGCAATCCGCGCTCAAGACTTCTTTCCTGATCTCGGCCCTTGTCTCCATGGCCGCAGCATTGGCAAGTTGGTTTTTCCTCCGCAAAGAGGAGGCGACCGGCGAGAGTCTGCCTGCAGGAACTTTTCTTAAGGACGCGCTCTTTAACCGCAACTTTCTTATCATCGCGCTCTTCATCTGGTGTTGGAACTTCAGCCCTGGTTTTGGAACTCCGCTCTACTTCCACTACACCAACGTACTGCATTTCACTCAAGAAGAAATCGGTCAGATCAACGGTTGCAGTGCTTTTGGAATGTTGGCTGGCGGCTTTATTTTCCCGCTTCTTGCACGGGTTGCGGCTAGAAAACAAATCCTTATGGCTGTCCTTACCTGCATGCTTAGCACACTGAGCTTCAACTTCATCACTAGCCTCCATGCTGCTATGGCTGTAGAAATTTTGCATGGCATTGCCAACATGATTGGACTTCTGACCATTTACTGCCTGGGGGCGCAGGCATCAAGGCCGAGACTCGAAACCTTCATCACTTCGACGTTGATCGCGATATACAACATAGCCACTCAGGTCTCCGGAATGCTTGGCGGTGTTTTGTACGCCAATGTATTTCACAATTCACTGGCACCACTACTGGCGGTATCAGCCACTTTGACCGGAATGTGCACTTTGTTGATTCGCTTGCTCCCGCAAGAGCCTCTGCAAGAAGCTCAGCGCGAGGAACATCTGCCTGCTAAACCTGAGCGCAAAGTTCCGGCTGTTAGCGGAGTGTCTGATTGAGCTACGGACTGCCGCTAATATTGATTGATTGAATAAGCCACTTGTTTCGTTCCTTAACTACACCTAGATCGATGATGGCGTTGCCTTTTTCAAACTGTGCTGTGAATCGGCAAAGGTAGACGAATCGCCCGCCTTGCATCGTAGCCGTCAGAACACTACCATCGTCAATAGACCGTGCTTTTCCCAAACTGTTCTTTGATGCAGCCAAGACACCTTGCATAACCAGAGGCGCGACCTTTAACCTCTCGTGAAGCTCAGAGCTAATGTTCGATTGAAAATAGTCATAGTTCCAATCGTCGCAGATTCGAGCAACCATCCTTCTCGATTGTAAAAGCGCACCCTTGTTCTGTTCGAGAATAGTCTGCTCGACCTTCGGCGAACTAACCGTAATATTTGCGAGATACCACCGATTATCCTTCTTCCACATAGTCAGTTTCGCCACTGCCTCTTCATTTTTGCATTTCAATCCGAGGGTGTATGTTCCTGTGAATGACGGCGTGTTGAAGCCAAACCCATACCTGTAATCGATAGTCTTCGCATCTCCAATTGACTGGATGGGGCCTAACGTTTTCGAGAAGCCGGAGAACAATGTTTTTGCATCCGATATCTTCAATGACGGATCGAGCTTATCTTCGAGTTCATCACAGCTCCAGTTGTGTCCCAGTGATCCGATTACGTTGCGCGCCTGAATTGCTCCGTCCTTATCCGCATCGGCAGCAGAGTTGATGTTGCAACCAGACGACACCAATCCCAGAGCCACCATTGCTAGTAGCGGCGTGTGTTTTGAGACCATAGAAAAAACTCTGCGCATGATAGCTACCTCCGCTGGAGACATTCGTTGTGTTTGAGTAGTAAAAACTGAACGGTAATCGCATACTAGCAGCCTTACTCGACAAGTACTCGGCTGTTAATGCCTGTTTAACTATCAACAAAGAGTCAACAATTCGCCAGTAAAAACAAACAGTTTGACTGTAGTTCGTCAGTGACCCATTTGACGTCTGAGCTTCGAAACAACCGACGCGACATTCGGATCCGCGGAAATCATATCCTTCACCTTATTGTGCGCATACAGAGCCGATGTGTGTTTTCGATTACCGAATGCTTGACCGATTCTGGGGAAACTCAAGTTCAGTAACTCGTGGCAAAGGTGCATAGCAATATGTCTGGGTAGCGTAAGATCCTGCGATCTCTTCGATGACTTCAATTCCGCCGACATGAGTTTGTAGTGCTCGGCTACAGTTCCAATAACCTCGTCCACGGTCAAGGTCGGCTTGGTTGCTGGTGTGCCATTAGGCGTGAGCAAACTATGCAATGAAAGCTGATCGACTCGCTGGCCAGTAAGATTGGCATATGCGTTCACTCGGATCAGCGCGCCTTCGAGCTCTCGGATGTTGCTCGTAAAGATTGTCGCTATGTGATTGAGCGTATGCTCGTCCACACGAATTCCGTCTTGCTCACATTTCTTGCGGAGAATAGCTAGTCGCGTTTCGTAATCAGGTGCCTGGATGTCCGATATAAGTCCCCACTCGAATCGACTCCGCAAGCGTTCTTCAAGACGCGACAAGGCTTTCGGTGGTCGGTCAGAAGAGATCACCAATTGCTTGCCGGCATCTCGCAAGGTATTGAATGTGTGGAAAAACTCTTCCTGAGTCGATTCCTTACCTTCGATGAATTGAATGTCGTCAATCAAGAGCACATCTATATTCCGATAACGTTTTCGAAAGTCGACCATCTGCTTGTCTTTAATAGAGTTGATCAGATCGTTCGTGAATCTCTCACAACTCAAATAGCGCACCTGCAAGTTGGGTGTCATCTCTAAAATCGCATGACCTATGGCTTGCATCAAGTGCGTCTTTCCAAGTCCAACGCCTCCATAAACAAATAATGGATTGTAATTCTGACCGGGACTTTGGGAAACGGCTACCGCAGCCGAATGACAGAATCTATTATTGGATCCGACAACGAAGGTTGCAAATGTGTGCTTCGGATTCAATCCCGACCGACTGATATCAGGAGCCATTCGTCCGTGTCTGGTAGCAACCTTGTTGTGCGAACGACCTATTGCAGGCGGTGCGGCAAACTTCGCTGCTTGCCCTATGCTAGGCGCAAAGTCGATTGTCGATTCGCGATCGACTTTTGTCTGCGCAAATTTTTGAACTGGTTTTTCCCCAGCATCGACCAGATCGCCCTTCGGCCACCGATCATGAACATCTACATCAGGTAATTCCACATCGAAAACATCCTCGTCTAAGTTCGACGAATCGATCTGTATAGATGCATCACTTTGCCTGACGGGATGCAGACCGCCTACCACTGGGCCTTTAGCAGTGCGTGTTCCGCAGGCGTCCCCACCATGAGGAATACTGGCGAATGTCCCGGAGTACTCGCTTGTGCCAACAGAACTGTCTATGACGAACTCGATAAGCACTGGGCATCCGGCTAACTTACCGAGCGTATCCTGCAGCAGAGTCTTATAAGAAGAAATCAGTCCCTGCGAAAATGGGTTGGCAACCGCAATTATCGCTATTCCGTCGCTCATGAATTTCAGCTCAGAGCACGTCTTGACCACGGCAAACGAGCCCGGAGACATTGTCTTGGAAAGTATGGTTAATACGTCTGCCCAGATCTGGGGAATAGGTTTCAAAAAACGAACGTCGTCATTAGTAGTATGCATTTGCTCGTCAGATCCGGCTCGAATGGTGGTCTACTGAACAGGCAGGTCCGCAGCTTTGAAGAGCTGCGATCCTGAAAGTATTTTCAAACAGTCGATCAATTAGAGCCTACCCGCAAGTACTTTCATGAGCCCTATATGACGACAAGCCTCATGCCGAGCTAGATAAGAACGCCGACACAAAAGGTTAGTGCCGGTAACAACTCTGGCGTAAGGACTGTAAATTTTTCATCGGCCAATCGTAGGACCGACGCCAACTTTATTGCAAGAGATGATAGCATAGCCATTCAGCTGAAAGCATGCCAAACATTTTTAACATTGGCTCTGTGCCAGGAGACTTGGCTCATGAAACGTACACTTCGTGGATCAAAATTGAAAGCAAGAAAAGACAGTGGTTTTATGAGCCGCATGTCTACAAAAGCGGGACGTAAAGTCCTTAAAAAACGTCGTGCCAAAGGGCGCTATCGTCTTGCCGTCGTCTAATCGGACCTGACGGTGCTACCGTCTGAAGAACGGCTTCGCCGAGCCAGCGTATTTCAGCGCGCCTACAACAAGAGAATGGTTGTAAGCACGCCAATGGTAACCTTGTACATATTGCCCAAAGAAGGCAAATCGAACGAGCGAAGCACTCATTGGAGACCGCTTGCGGGGTTTGTTGTTGCAAAAAAGGTTTCAAAGAGTAGTTGTAAACGCAATCGCGCCAAGCGGATGGTCAGAGAAGCCTATCGCCACGTGCGCATCGCTGTTTTCTCGGGTGAACGCGGCGATATCGCTCTACGCAATTGGTATGCCATGGTCTTCGTCGTGCACGAGCCTGCTCTGAGAGCGACCTATGCTCAGATCGATGATGCCGTTGTCAATTGCCTCGTCCGTGCTTCCAGCAAGAATCGTAAGGAGAAGAGGGGTACTGTTTCTCTCAAACATGATCTCCGTATTAATACCGGCGGCAAGTTGCCAACAGACGTAGATAATAACTAACGAGATCTCCTTCCGTAGATATCCGTAACAAATGAAAATTGCCAGTTTCAAGCGTGTGCCGGGGATAGCAGTGATCACGCTTATTCGCATTTATCAGAAATCCAGGATCTTGAGAGCGCCATCATGCAGGTTTTATCCATCCTGTTCAGAATATATGGCGAGGAGCATCGAAGTTAACGGGCTCTGTCGGGGAGCGATTGCGGGCATTTTTAGATTGCTGAAGTGTCAGCCCTTTCACCCCGGCGGTGTGGACGAGATAGTCTGCACGCCTGCCTCCGAACAAAAGTCGCGCAAATCGCTAAGAGGGTAATCCGTGGATCTTACTTATTCGTTCATGCTTCCTCTGCTCGAGACCTTCCAGAAGGCGACGGGCAGCTACGGTTGGTCGCTGGTCTTACTGACTCTCTTTGTACGCGCCTGTCTCTGGCCACTCGTTGCCAAGCAAACCGAGTCAATGCAGCGCATGTCGATGCTCTCGCCGACGCTCAAGAAAGTTCAGGAAAAATACAAACACGACCCTGAGCTGATGCAGAAAAAGCTCATGGATTTTTACGCCAAGAATCGCGTGAATCCGATGGGTGGCTGCTTGCCGATGCTTCTCCAGCTTCCGATATTCTTCGCTCTTTTTGCCACGTTCAGCGGACCGCCTTTTGGTGACAAGCCCGTTCCGGTGCCGATAAAGGTGGTTGCCGAAGACGTCAAGGAAATCAAGAAAGAAACTGCTAACGACAGTATCCCTTACGTAGCGCTAGGTACCAACGCTCTTTCCAAAGTGACGGTGTTTCCAGGAGAATCAAAAATCGGCAAAGGCACCTCAATGGATTTCAATATCCGCGCCGTTGACGGCAAATTACCGCCAGAATTCAAAGCCGGCTGGAATATCATCAAAGACAACAAGCCTGTAACCGAAGACCTGGCTACAATTGACGAAAACGGACACGCGGTTTTCAAGAAAGAAGGCGATTACGTAGTTCAAGCAATCGTCCCGGGTGTCGCCAAAGAAGAATCCTTTGGTTTCGTGACCGGCCTTGGCAAAGTAGCATCAGGTATGGCTTTGCTCAAACCTGAGAATTTTGATGCTCTAGGCTTGATCATCTGTTTCGGACTCACCATGTGGCTTTCACAAAAACTCACTATGTCGGGAAGCCGTCCAAAAGATGAGCCAATGGACGAGCAGACTCGCATTCAGCAAGACACGATGAAAATTCTACCTCTTGTCACCACAGGCACCTTTTTCTTCATTCCTTTGCCGGTTGGTGTGTTAATCTACATAGTTCTGTCCAACATCGTGCAATCCTTCCAAACTTGGATGCTGATGAGAAAACCCACACCACCTCTCGTGGGACTCGATGACCTCGGAATCGATGCTGATGAACCAAAGGACGACAAAGGTAAAGGCACCAAGAAGAAAAAAAAAGGTAAGCCAGAAGCCTTAGAAGACGCCGTTGCAAGCGGTAGCAACAAACCAAATGCAGAGGACAATCAAGTAATCGATATATCGGGAAGCAGAATAGAACCGGTTTCAGTAGACCAATTCAAATCGAAAAAGAAAAAGAAGAAGTAAACCATGAACCAATTTGCAGACACATTTGATGAAAACGCCCAGAGCTACCTCGAAAAAATCCTGGCAATTCTTGATATCGAAGCCATGGTTATTCAAGAGGAATTGGACGAAACCACAACCTGCTATCGCATCGACTGCAAGGCTGACGATGCAAGAATGCTAATCGGCAGAAATGGAAAGACTTTGGAGTCTCTGCAATTCGTGGTCAGACAGATGTGCCGAAGCAACATGCTCGTCCATAACCCGTTTGTCATCGATGTTCTCGACTACCGCGCTCGCCGCAAACGCACCATGGAAGAACAAGCCAAGAAAGGCGCTGTGGCTGTACTCAACGGAGACACAGAGCGGTTTGATCTAGAACCGATGAGCCCGTATGACAGAAGACTTGTGCACAATTATCTGCAAGAGAACTTTCCTGAATTGTCGTCAGACAGTGAAGGTGAAGGCGAGAACAGACACATCGTAATCAGCTACCGTGGGCTTGATGAGGATGGTTCGGACACCGGAAGTGGAAGAGGAAAGCAAAAAGCCGCTTCTAACGAAGAGATAGATGATGATGACGACGACTTCGACGCAGAAGACTACGATCACAGCGACGAAGAGTATGACGATGAAGACGAAGCCGAAGAGGGCTCACGTCCAGCCAAAGTCGTAAAAGACAAAGAAGAATAGTGCGTGGATAGATGACGCAACCAAATTGCTTTGCGAATAGAATTCCAGGTCATACAATTTGATGCACCACTTGTAGTACCAATAGAACACAAGTGCGTAATTTAGATGTGCTCCCCCAGCAAACGAAAATTATGCTGGTTTCTTGATCCCCAGTGACCCCGCTTTATCCCTTCGTTACCTTTAAGACCTTTGGTCATTTCGACAATGGAGTCACTGCAGCATATGCAAGATCTACCTACTAGGATCCGATCCCGAAAATAGTAGTCGCTACAGTGAAGAACTACCGAATGCCCCAACCTAAGTGCGTTTTAGACGGTGTAAGCAAACTGTAGAAAACTTGTTGTCTCCTTGTCGGCCGATCAAAAGTTAGATCAGATGCCAAAAAAGTTTTGTCTAACCCTGAATTTTGTGCACACAAGTTTTCTACATGGGTGATCTGGTCATCGTGATGCTTTCCGAGGTTTCTTACAGGAAATGCCTCCCCCTATTACTCCTTATTCAATGAATATTCTTAAATCAGAGCAGTCTAATTGCTAAAGATGCCTCATGTTCCAAGCATCTAGAGAAGTTAATATATTGCCTGAGAAATATAGGCGAGGTGGCGTTATGCATTTTTCAGTCCAAAAGGACACGCTTGTTCGTGCATTGAAGGATGTGACCAGTGCGCTGGCGACACGTGTTGTTCAGCCGATTCTGAGCAATGTCTTGATTGAATCGATTGACGATACCTCGATCAAATTTCAAGCTACTGATCTAGATCTATGCATCCAAACCAAGGTCCCCGCCATTGTTCATGCTAAGGGATCGATTACCTTGCCTGGCAAAAAGCTTCTTGAGATCGTTTCGAAACTTCCTAACGAATTGGTCTCCTTCCAAGTCAATTTGGAAAATTGCGATGTATCAGTTACTTGCAAGCGATCCAAGTTCAACGTAACAGGATTGCCTTCCGCCGAGTTTCCCAAAGTCACCGATGCTCGTCCTGAAAAGGCTGTGTTCATGCCTTCGGTGATTTTACGTAAAGCAATTTCGCAGACAGCCTTTGCTGCAGCTGGCTATGATGCGAGCAGCATCCTAGGTGGGGTGTACATTTTGCTCAACGATGGCAATTTTGAGTGCACCGCCACTGATGGCAGCCGTTTGGCCCATAGAAAGGAAGAATTGACTGCTCTCATTGCTTCCGCTCAAAAGACCGAGGGCGACATGGAGACGGAAGGAAAGACTGCCACCGCGACTCTCGAGAAAGCCGGATCTTTGAGGGCTATCATTCCAGCAAAAGCCTGCACAGAAATCGTCAAGCTGATGGATGGGCAGGATTCGACTAAGTCTAATTCTGAAGAAGGAAAGAATATCGACAAGGTCGTAGGCGGCGAAGTGAGAATTGGACTAGCCGATGGTCAGATTGTTTTTGAAACAGAGAATCATTTTCTCTCTACGAGATTGATTAGCGGTGAATACCCTCGCTACCAGGAGCTTTTTCCTACCGAGTTCAAACATCTCGCACATTTCAATCGAGAAGAGCTCGTGCGAGCTATCGAACGTGTCTCAGTCATGTCAGACGAACGTACTCACCTGGTGAAGATGCACTTCGAGGAAGAGACGCTTCAGATCACTGCCAACACCCCTGATGTTGGTCGTGCTCAGGAAGAAGTTCCGGTTCGCTTCGAAGGTCAAAGTCTCGATGTGGCAGTCAACGTGCGATACATTCTCGATGTATTGCAGAGACTTTCCGTCGAAGAGGTTCGCCTGGAGATGACTGGTTCGTTAAAACCACTCATCCTCAAGGGTGTTGGAGACGAGCAGTACAAGTACTTGTTGATGCCCGTTCAGGCGAAGTAAGTAAGTGTAGAAATGGGAAGGCGAAAGCTGCGAGAAAATTTCTGTAGCCTTTTGAGATTTCTGCTATACAATCAGAAAACCGAATATCAAAAGATAGTCGACCCAAAGTTCCATCTAGTTCGTGTTCTTGATTTTCGTCTTTTATACTTCGACTTTCAGTTAATTGATTGACGGCTCTCATACCTAGTACTTCTCCGTACAACATGTGCGGAGCAAATAGCTCCGACGATCCTTACCGACCGGGAAACTTTGTTACTAGCTAAGTCCGGTTCCGGACTAAATTCATCACTTATCACAGCAGTCCATGGCTTCCATCTATTAGATAAGTCGAAGGGTATTTCACCATAACTTCACGCAGAGCGACGTAGGATTGGCTCAATTTCCTAGATCGTGTCCGCGAAAAAGACTTACTAGTTCGCTGTTAGTCAGATTGGAAGCCCATTGAGGAGGTAACGCTTATGACGTTCATCGAGGGCTATCAAAAGCCAACCGAGAGTTCGGTTCTTGCTAGCCTGGTGTCGGGTACCCGACATCCGAAGGTGCCCTCAGATTTGCTTCCCAAAGAGCAGGTGCGTCCGCGCAGGCCGGAAGAGTATTTGCCTTCGACAGGTCAAAGATTCGAGTATCTCGAACTGCTCGATCGTGACTCCGTCAGCGTATCGTACAAGGTGTACGATTGTCGATTCGACAAAATCTTGGCTGTAACATTTTTTCCGTTTATCGAACTCAACAAAGCTGAAGAAGCTCAATTCGCCCGAGACTTGGAAGCTATGTGCCGTCTTCGTCACCTCAATGTTACCGAAGTATACTCCAGCGGAAAATCTGATGATGGTGCACCGTATATAGTGACAGAGATTGTGGAAGGGCGGCGAATGACAGAGCTCATGGACGAGCTCAAGAATGACATAGATCGTGCTCTCGGAATATTTATCCAGCTATGCGGAGCATTGTCTTATGCTCATCGACAGGGCGTTACTCATCGAGATCTTAGACCGCACAACGTCTTTATTTGCCAAGACGAAGATGGCAGCGACATTGTAAAGGTAGTGAATTTTGGCGTGTCGAAGACATTGTCAGATGTCGAAGGAAATGCGAATGCTTTGGAGTATCGAAGTCCTGAGCAAATGGTATCTGACGTGCACGATCAGCGCAGCGATATCTATTCTGTAGGATGCCTGATGCACGAGACAGTAACTGGCCGGTTACCAACGAAGAGACGTGCTGGTGCGGCAACTCCTGGGTCCGGGAAGAAGGGACAAAAAGAATTCGAACCCAATATTCCCGAGCAGCTGGAAATTTGTATTGTTCGATGTTTAGAAGAGAAGCCTAGTGGTCGCTTCCAGAATGCAGATGCGTTGCTGTTCCACCTTCCCAATAAAATCGGCGGCAGTGGCCGTCGACTGTCTAGAGCGGTGCCCGGCAAGGGCCAGGGTATTTTCCGATCACTTCTTCGCTTATTTGGCAGATGAGGTAAAGCCTAAGTCAACCAAGGGCTTGTTCGCGTAATCAATCAGGGCTGTTCCTCGGTACTTGTCCTCGCGGGTCTATTTTGAACCGAGCGTGGACGGTCGTGCTCATAAGCGGCGATTTCAGGGTCGTTTTCATTGTGCCTTCACTAACTGATAATACAAAAGCTACGACCAACTGCTGTAATCTTTTCCTCTGGGTATAAAACCAACAGCAGCTCGAAGCCCTAAGCTCTGGATTCGTTGGCATGAGTGAGAATCCTCGAGATACTCAAGAGATAAAGAAGGTGTCGGAATCAGCCGAACACCGCCGTGCTGCGAGCGAAAGAGACATCCGCTGGAAGAAATTCGTAGCGGAGACGGAGCGGCTTTTCAAAGAAGAGAACTATAACGACGCCGAGCGCGCAGGACTTCGTGCTCTGGAGATAGCCGAATCGTATCGTCGCGACGACCCGCGTTTGGGCATCACATTGGAGCTTTTGTCGCGGATTTACTATCACAATTCCAAGTTCCAGTACGGAGCCCCTGTGATAATGCGACTGCTGCAGCTATACAGGCGCTGTCTTGGGCAGGATCATCTGGACACAGGTACGGTTACTCATAATGCGGCGCTGCTCTATCATGCCTGGCGGAAGCCCGATGAAGCCGGTGTCTTCTATCAGCAAGCGATGTACATCAAGTCTGCCAAGCTGGGATTGGAACACCAGGAAGTAGAAGCCATTCGGGATGATTATGCTGCATACTTGAAAGAGGTCGGCGCGCACAGTGCAGGGAAGTTGTCGTACAAGCCGCTGCCGAATGAAAAGCTATCCGCCGTTCAAGGAACTACCGATCGAGATCGATTCACCTTATCGGGGCAATTTGAAGCACTCCCGAAGGAACTCTTCGAGTTTTAGATGAGCTGGTTCCGTGATTGTCGTAATCAAGCAATTGTTCCGCTAATAGTTCATGGTTCAGTGTCTAGGAATGATAAGCAATCCTGGGTAGACCGGAAACTCGCGTTCGTTTTAGGCACCGTATTTGGTGTGTATACTAAAGCACGCTTTTCAGGTGGTCCGCTAGCATCGCTATGTTGGTGATGATTAATCGGTGGTAATACTTTGGACGATAACTGATGAAGAAGCTCGTGTATCCTCACTAGTACGGTAGTTAGCCTTCGATTAACTGTTTTGTTGATGGTGTAATATTCAAAGCTGTCTGATGGATTAAACTGTTAGTGCTTGTTTCCCTCAGTTTTTGTTCAGAGAGTCGTAAAACCAAGACACATCGTTTAACTCAGCTCGTAAGTTGCTTGACGAAGCAACTAGTTGGCTGGCGGCACCTTTGAAGGAGACCCTGATGTCCTATCTCGTGATTAGCACCAGCCTCAACCCTAACAGCAAGAGTTACCTTCTGGCGCGTGAAGCGGAGAAGCAGCTCACTGGCGGTGGTCGCGAGGTTGATTTCCTGGATTTGCGCAAGCTTCGTTTGCCCTTGTGCGACGGAAGCACAGTCTACTCCAGACCGGCTGTCGCGAAGGTCAGGAAGCGGATCCAGTGGGCGACCAGCATCCTCGTGGGCGTTCCGATTTACAACTACGACTGTGGCAGTGCCGCTAAGAATCTCGTCGAGTTGACTGGGGATGCCTGGAAAGAGAAGACCGTAGGATTCTTGTGTGCTGCAGGCGGTCGGTCGAGCTACATGTCCATCATGGGCTTGGCGAACAGTCTTATGCTCGATTTTCGCTGCTTGATCGTGCCCCGTTTCGTTTACGCGGACGACAGTTCGTTTGCGGAAGGTGTCATTAGCGATGCGGCTGTGACCGGTCGCATCGCGCAACTTGTTGCCAGTACGGTCAAGTTGGACGGCGCCAACTTCGACACGCTTTTGAACGCGCACCATTGAGACGCGCTCGCCTCGATGCGAGTCGAACAGAAAGAAGATTTCTCAACGGCGATTTCCATTCGTCGTTTCTGCCCGTTGGTAGAGTGCGATTTATGCAGAGGTCGAAGAGCAAAACAACGAGAGCAATTCTATGCGCCACGCATTCGCAAGTCGTCACTTCCTCAAGATGATGGGCTACTTCGTCGTAGCCGCTTTGATTACGATGTTCGTCGGAATCGGCGTGACTGCCGGCACCATCCTGTCCGGCGTGCTGTCAGCAGCTCTGATCGGTTTCCTCGGACTACTCCTGGGGCTGGTGAGCACGATTCTGATTCGAGGGGTGTTCGGTCTGATGCAGACCGGGCGGGTAATCCAGTATTTTTGCTTCTTCTTCGGAACATGGTCCGGCGTATGCCTGTCCTCACTGCTGTTCTCCTCGCTGGTTGTGACCAGTGGGCCGCTGACAGCCCTGGTCGTGGTTGCCATCGGATTCGGTGCCGCGACATTGACCGGCGACGTTCCGACTAAGGGCCGCACGTGGCTGCCGATGCGCACGCCGAAGAGGGATTGATTTAGCCGGACTGGTTCGGCAAAGGAATAGATCTGACCAGTGTGAGCTGAACAGTCCCGGTCAACAGTCGCCGATGACTATTTTCGACCCCATGCCAAGACGTGCATGAATGGTTCGACGAGGATACCATCGGCGACTGGTTTTTTGTACACGATCAAAGATGAAACCGCGATTTCAAAACGATGAGCGACCGTCGGGGGGTGTTGCTTCCATCGAAGCATGTTGCCGCGTTTGATAAGTGGCGCAGGAAACACATGTCCAGGACCACCAATTCATATACGTCTTTGGGTAAACGTTCACTTGCGGACGTTTTGAGGCTGCTTCGCTGAGGACTAGCGGGCAGAACAGGTGGCGCAACATGTTCTGCAAAACGGCTCCAGAGGGCGAGTCGCCACGTCCATCAGTGACCAGTTACGTCTTTCTTTGAAAAACGACAAGATGTAGTAAGGGTGAGGCAAAGGACGGTCGCTGAGCCGATTTGTATATCGAAGACATCACGCTTTCGAGGTCAAGGTTCTTTGACAGAGGCAGCGGTAGATTGTCTCAGTATTGCTTGTGTAGGTAGAAAACTTTCTCCCTCATTTTCACTTCCGATGATCTTCCACACGAGTAGATTGCCGACAGGGACTAGTGTGAACTTGGATTTCAGCCCGAATGTACTTTGAACCGTCCCCGTGCACATGCCATTGCTGATGGTGGCAGTAACAGTCGGTTTGCTGTTATCGAGTTGTCCGTCTATACGCTTGCCGTGTTTTGCAATTACGTGATGAGAACCGCTTACTGAGCCACTGTTGTCATTCAACCGAAGCGAAAAATTGTCATCTGCAATCCAGTCGCCAGACAACGGCCGCGCCGGCAATTCAATCTGTTGAGACGCTTCGCCGGCTCCTAGTGCCAATTTAACTTCTAGTGCTGCGGCTTCTCGATAGTTGCCGGACGCCCAGAGAAAATCTGCGTAACTTCTGAAGTACTCTTCGTAAGCTTCTTCTCCTGGTTGATCAGTACCGATCAAAGTGAAACCCGTGGAATACCAGGGGCCAGCCTGGCTCAAAAAGCCGCGTTTGGTATACAGATCGGCGAGATGAAAGGTTGTGTTCGCTTCTAATAGTTTGAGCTCCGATAAATCCTCGTCCTTCACTTGCGCCTTACTAGTTACGTGACCGATCAACTTCATTGTCGCCAGAAGATGTTGCTCGGCGTTGGCATATCTCGAATCACGCTCCTGTGGTTGATCCTGAGCTAGTGCAATCTCTGTTGATGCTAGTTCTTTCAGCGCTGTGATGTATTGCTTACTATCCTTTCCGAATGCAGCATCGGCGAGAATAAGCGCTTTGTTCAAGCGCGAATTCGATCCTGTAAGATTTCCTTCCGAGCGCTCAACCACACCCAACTTGATGCTGTCTAACGCCTGTTCTTGTGGAGTAGAGCTTGTCGGAAGAAGAGCCGGTTGTTCCGTTCCAAAATGGATGGAGCCGGAGCCGATGTAGAGAAGCAAACCAGCGAGACTCAGTCCTGCAGCCAGCATTACAGCGCGGTTGTTTGACTGTTTGGGTGTCTGACCCTTGAGCGGTTGATCTGTGCCGGGTGCTTGAGGCGAGGTGAGTCGATGTCGCGCGATCTTCGGCAGGTGCAGAAATCGCTGAATACTGGCTAAAGCAGATTCCATCTCTTCCGATCCATTGAATCGATCGGCAGGGCTCTTTCGCAATGCTTTTTTGATAAACGCGTCGAGCTGTTCCGTGAGATGCTGGTCTTCGGCTGTGCCTTCCGGCAGTGTTGGTGCTGGTTCTGAACATTGCATCATCAAGGTCTGAATAGCGCTTTTGCCTTGATAGGGCGGCTTGCCGCTCAGTGCCTCGTACATGACGCAGCCGAGTGAGTAGAGATCTGTGCGCTCATCAATCTCGTCACCCCGGCACTGTTCGGGACTCATGTAGAGTGGGCTCCCTAAGAGTTCACCGGTTTGAGTCAGGTGATCGATGGAAGATTCGGCGTCCGGCAGCACCTTTGCAATACCGAAGTCTACTAGTTTTACGCTGTCGGCTCTAATCTCCCTGTCTGTGAGCAAGATATTGCTTGGTTTTATGTCCCGATGAACGATGCCTTTTTGATGGCAAAATCGCAGACCTGATAAAACCTGGCTGAATATCTTGAAGAAACTATCGACCGAAAGCTCTCGCTCTCTGCGAATGCGGTCCGCCAATGTTTCACCGCTGATGTAATCCATGGTCAAATAGAACTGACCTTCTGTGGTAAAACCGAAGTCTGTCACGGAGACCAGATTCGCGTGTCTCAGTGCGTGTGCGGCCTGAGCCGAAAGACGAAAACGTTCTGAGATGCCCTGGTGACTCAAGAGGTGCTTGTGCAATACTTTCACAGCAACAACTCTATTAAGCTCGATGTGCGTGGCACGGTAAACGGCGCCCATGCCGCCTCGTCCGACGAAGGCGTTGATTTCGTATTTGTCGGCGATTGTCGTGCCGATCAGCGCATCTATTTCTTCCGAGTCATCGGTGGAATGGCTCGACGGACTACTTCCGCTGTTGGCGTGTAAATCGGATACGACCAGATCGATATGCTCTCTGGAAGAGGCGACACTCTCTTTTGGTTCGGGCGGATCTGCCATAGTCTGCCTCTTTCACGTCCAGATTTCTCTTGATTCCGGATACGAGAGTCCAATTGGATTATAGACTGATATGGTTTTCCATGCGCACTGAACAGATTACAGAAGTGAAGTTCATATCCGTGCATCGCTTTTTTGAAACCTACTACAGTATGTCTGACCGTCGTTTTTTACTGCTGCTCGAATTGGGCTGATGTATGTAATCAATCGATTGAGTGCGAAAACAGCATTTGCGAAGATCATGAACGACGGACGAAAAGGTGATTTTCTGATTTCGGTTCTTGTATATATGCGATTTACAAATCCCGAACCTTCAGATTAGCGTAACTCTGAGACAGTCCGTTTTTTCCGCGATGGACGTCGAGGAGTAGTGGAGTTTTGTCTTGTAGGGAGAGAGTTATTTCTGTAGGTTCGAAACATCAGTGTATGGCTTTAGAGAAGGCAGGCGCAGAAGACAGACGTATGGATCAAATTGAGTAGTCACCATTGGTGGTAGCACTCGGATGTTCGCCACAGAGGATTCCTTTGTCCAACCCGCGGAGTTCCTGTTATGTTCTCTGGACGTGAAACACCCCAACAGGAAGCAGTCTCACTTATTCGTAACGCCTACAGGAGACTATCCTTCTGGTACGCCAATGGCGGCGGAAGGGAGCACGCGCTGTACAAGGCTCGGG
>JAIERK010000212.1 GCA_019746975.1 Candidatus Obscuribacterales bacterium | reverse complement strand
CTTCTTGCAGAAGTCGTCCAGATGCTCCTGGGCCTCCGTTTCTGAGATAGCATTGTAGATTTTTTTCAAGTCGGCACGGATTGGTTTCCTGTCCTTGTAGGAAACGAATTTTGTTGAATTCCGGACCACGGTGTCATAGCGGCTCCTTTCTAGTTTATAAGCCGCTTTTCTAACCGTATGACACAAAATATTTTACAGTCTCGTTCCGATAACGGCAATTATGTTTCGCGAGTACCTCATATCAATTCATTACTGATACCGCCAATGGTTTCAGTTATGCAGATATAAGCACTTTTAAGTCGAGCGCAGTAGCCAGTCGCTCCATTTTTTCAACTGACATTCCGTGATACTCGTTTCTTTCATCGCGAGATACAGCAGATTCTTTTACACCAAGCTTTTCGGCTAATTGCCTTTGAGTCATACCTTTGGCTATTCTCGCAGCCACGAAATACTTCCCTTTACTCGAAAAATGATCCAAAGGAGGAAGAGCGCCGGCCTTGAGCCGCTCGTACAGCTCTATCTCTTCTTTGCATTGCATGGCATAAGTCCAGGAAGAGGACAGAGAATCCTTAGCTTGCTCGTCCGTTAATCCTTTGCCAGTTAATGCCGTTATCTGAGTTTTGTGGAGTTCCATGAGTGTTGACAGCTGTTGTTTCGCCTGCTCGTACTCCTTGTCAGTTTTCATCATTGCCTTGCCCTCTTGAGCTTTGCTCTCTTAATAGCTTGATTATTCCTTTCTCCTCGCCCATCTTTGTTATTCGAAATAGCTCAGAATGAGTCAGCCTTTGATTAGTCAGCGGATGCACTTGTCCACTCCATTGGCCGTACTCCGGCCACATCTCAACGTGATACTCAAACCACATTGGGAGCTGACCTTTCTCGGCTTCCGCCGGTCTCCGTCGATCTTTGTTCCTCCAAGTCCAAACACGAACTTTAGCTCGCTCATTTAGCCTGTCGCAGAGTTCGTGCTCGAAGTCTGAATCGAGTACTTCCTCCGGTTTCTGGCAGACAAAGTAGCCATCTATGTCACCAGGGCGCAGCTTGTCTGTGGCAAAGGAACCATCGACGAAAATATCATCGAAGCCCTCATCCCACAGGTGCTGACCATTATCCGTAGATTTTGAACGAGTTCCAGGCGCCACTTCGTATCCCAGCCATTCTCTCTGTCCTCATCTCCGGTAACCAATATGGACCGCTCCAGCTCATCCAATGTCATCGGGTAATCGCCTGCTGGAAGTCGTCCGTTATCGTCGAATTGCAATTTAATTTGGCAAGTCCTCCTAGGTGTATCAAGCTTAACATATATGTTAAGTATAACGATTAGACTCTGAGTATGTCAAGAAGTTCCCAGGCATTAAGGGTGGCGAGCTGCCGGTTCTTGGAGGTGGCCAGCCTCCATCAATGACGAACGCGCTCTCTCAAAATGGGATGGAGGTTCAAATCCTCTCGCCTGGAGGATCATCACGCCCTGAACGTCGCGGTAGGGATCAGGATCGCTCCTGACCCCCCGCACCGATCCGGACGAGCGGTATTACTGCATCCGGCTCCTACCTCAGGTGATGACGTGTAGTCGTTCAAGTGGATATGGATGCTTAATTCGCGCTGGCGGAATGTATCTGGTTGAGATCGCGTACATCTTTTTCCAAGTGATTCGTGAGCGCTGGCTGCGACGGTTTAGTGTCTTAAACCGGTTTCACTGGACCTCTTATTCTTGACAATGTTTGCGATATGCTACGCTGGTCCGCCGTCACTGCAGCTCTCGCAGGTACTTGTGCTTTTGCCAACTGGTTTGGCTCTTCTCCTTCTGGCTTGGGGAACTTATTGGTCTCCAGGCAAAGCCGGTGTAGACGATATTTGGCAAGGAGTGGTGCTGGCCATCGGGTTTTGGGCAACAGTGATTGTACCTGGTATGCTGCTCTTCCACTTTCGAACTTGCTGGATTTTCTTTGGCGCTATCTTGGCGGACGAGCTGTTTTTGTTTGGATCTGCGCCCTTGTTGCGGGCATGTGTATTTCCGATCAGTGGCTTTGATGCCCAGGATGAATCATTTCAGATACTATTCGTGGTGCCTCGACGAAACATCATCAATATTCTCGGACACCTCATAGGTTCAACGCGTGCCACTGTTCGTGGTGATGTGGCAACATGCCTGAAAGGAATAGGGAGCCTTCAGTGGAGCTCCCTATTGCGTCACCGCTCTGACCTACTATCACTGGAGCTATGCAGCCATCACAATCTCTGGGTTGTCAATCTCGATTGCTCCGTTCAGCCCCATCTTTCCTTGAAGCATCGGAGTTATGCCGACGATCAGTACGTTTCGGTAACCCGATGTATGACCATCGGTCACGGTAACCGGGGTTACATGGTGCCAGACTCTGCTGTCATTGACAGCCAACGTATCTCCTTCCTCTAGCGTTGTTCGGAAAATCTCTTGTCCAGGCTTGGGACCGCGTTCATCGTGATCGTTGGCATACAAAACGCTTTCACCTCCATCCACGTGTTTCTTGTCGATTAAGTGGAGAAAGAATGCAAAATCTAAGTCCTTGTGTGGACAATTGGGTGTAGCGATACCAGCTAACTCCGATGTGGCCGTCAGGCTGATCAAATGTACTTCCACGTGTACTGGCAGTAAGTGTCCGTTGCTGTCGCTGAGACAAACTGCTGCAATGTCAGCCTTAATCAGTTCCTGAAATAGCTTATTTCTCTCGATTTCCTTTGGGATTGGGTGGAATCTCCTTTCCGTGCCTTTTTGTTCTGGATTGACGGCAGCAGACTGCTGAAAATGTGAACCCAGATACTGAGGCCTGCGCCCCGTGTTTCCGTTAGGCACCATGATGTACGAGCTATAAAACCTTTTCCTGTGCGGTCCATCAGGTGGTGCCTTATGGAACTGTTCTTGGAAGTCAGCCAGCGCGTCTTCGGAGTTGAGCTTTATGCTCAATTCCGATTTCTTGATGAGAGAGAAGCCCAGTGTATTCAAGTCCGAGGATATTCTTGAAGGGTAGGTGATTTTTTGACGATTTCTATAGTTCATGATTGAATCTCCAGTTTTTTTTTGAGGTTCAATCCACCGGTGGACTGCTTGATGTTCGTCGAATACCACTACGCTACTCTGATTATTGACGCTTGTATAAACGCCAAGTGGAGGGTCAGTAGACCATTTTGAGTGATTTTTCTACTTGAATCTTACAGAAAACTTCCAAGGCGTGAGAGTCTTAACTTCACCCGCTGGTTGGCGGGTAGCTATTCTTCGTTCGCGTGAAAATTGTTCAGACCTATTTTTTGAGCCAATGAAACGACGTGTTTCGCGTTCTTAGCGCCAAATACTTTTATTAGTTGGCTGGTCACGTCCTTGATATATGAAGAACTATACGGCGGAGTTCTCTTCGTCTTCTGTGTAACGCGGGCTGCTATGTTTTCATTCCCGCGTACACCGTCGCAAAGGCATTCAAGTACTGCCAGCTCAACCGGCTTAAGATGTGGTACGTCCAATGGTATTGGATAGGGCGGCTTTAGCGGTCTTAGGTCCGGAAAGTGCATCTGATCGAAAAATTGCTCTGCAAGCATAAGCGTTTCGTCGGACTGCACAATAACTTCGCCGATAGCGATCAGTGGGGCAAAGCAGGCGTTGCATTGTTGCGGGGACAGACCCAAAGCTCTTTCCAATATTGTTCTGGTAACTCCTCTTTTGTGGTGTTGGTTCAAATAATGAAGAAATCGCAACGCCTGTTCTCTTGTGTACATCGCATTAGCCCACGGTTTTTGGATCGGCTACATGACTCTTGTCCTTCGGACATCGATATTGAGAGCTCGCTTTGTCAACATACTTCTTCATTATTCCTCCGCACGGAAAGCCGGATGCGTCCATGATGTTGCAGATAATATCGCTTTGATCATTTGCCTTCAATAACTGATACACAAGGAGCAATTCGCCTGGAGAAACGCCGAGTCGCTGAGCACCCAAGGTAACGGATTCATGATCCGGAAGATGAATGCAACGTTTACCTAGCAATGCTTGACCGCGAAGTAACGCGGTAATTTCATGTCGCTCGCCGTAATTCATTTCGTAAATAGAATTGATTTCTGTCCGCGGCACTTCAGCGAGTATGGAATCGTCTTGATGAGTCACTTATGGAACCTCTCTGCTCTACCTGAATCATCTGAAGATAGCAGGAAGCGCCACGCAAAAACCATTGAATAGTTTATTCAAAACGAAAAATCGTCGTCCTTAAAAGGAAAATAGGGTGTACTTGTCTCTGCAAGGAGTTCCAGGAAGCGTTAGGAGGACAACCGACGCGTTGATGAAACATTGTATGTTGTTTTTGACTGACGATGACAGTGCTTGACTCTGATCGTTAGTCAGGCAAGGCTTTTCTCGGGCGCGAGGATAGCAGGAAGAGAGAAACCAGTATGAAACATCCGATGTTCGAATCAGACGCTTAGATTTGGACTCTCTTCCTGATCTTGTCCTCTAAGGCAGAACACTATCTTTCAGCAAATCGTGCAGATTTAGCTCGTATACAAGGTTCGCCCTGGTCAAGAATCTACCTGGCGCTCATAGAAATAACCACTAGAAAAGAGTATGAATAATGAACCAAGTCGGAATCGATATATCGAAGACCAAGTTTGATGCGTGTTTGCTGAGAGACGACAAAACGAAGTCGAAGACATTTGGCAATTCCTACGAAGGCTTTTTCGCACTGCTTGAGTGGCTGAACCAGCAGGGCGAAGCAGAAGTCCATGTTTGCATGGAAGGTACCGGACGTCTATGGGAGCCGCTCGCAGAGTTTCTCCACCTGCACGACGTTCGCACCAGTGTCGTGAACCCGCTCAAAATAAAAGGGTTTGCCAAAAGCGAGCTGAGGCGCTCGAAAACCGACAAACTTGATGCACAGATTATCGCGCGCTTCTGTCGTGCGCACAGTCCAGCTGCCTGGGTGCCACCGCCTGCGGAGATTAAAGGAATTCGCGATATGCAGCGATACATCGACGCATTAAAAGGGCAGCGGACACAAGAAAACAACAGGCTGCAATCCGGTGTTATGGACGCTCGAGTGCAAAACGCGATTGAGCAGCATATTGAGTACCTTGACCGTGAGATCGAGCGACTCGAGAATGAGGTACTCGAATTTATTTCTCCGCATGAGAAGCTGCGACGCGACTATATGTTGCTCACGTCAATAAATGGAGTGGGTCAAACTACCCGTGCCTTGGGTCTACTGCGAACTTAGATATTTCATCTATCCTTTCGCGCGCTACATTGAGTTCTTCGCGGAGAAACTTCCAAGATTTATTGGAATCTTCTCTTTTGCTATCATCTAGCAGGTTGGCTTTCACAAAGTACTTCCTGATCGTCTCGATTGCACGATAACAAAATTCGCCGGTATCTTTCGGTGACTTTATCGCTTCGCGAAGATCAGCTAGAGATCTGCGCAAGAAATCGGATTCCTCCACAGAAAACAATGCGATAATACCATCGAAGTCGTGCTTGCTGTACCTATCTAAGGCTTCGATCCCTACGCCGATAACGACTTGTTTATGCCCGTCTAGAAGTATAGCCTGCGTAATTTCTGCGTCGTAACCGATCCCGAGAACAAATCCGAGAATATCTAACTGTGTTCGAATCGCATCCTCTACGGCATTCTTAAGAGGCAATAGCTCAGATACAGGAGCTTCAGCGTAATATATTGCACTAATCTGGCACAGTGAGATTTCAGTCGTCAGTTGACCTGACACACCAGCTCCGGTATCAATGAAGTGGCATCGCCAGCCTGGCATTGATATCGATACGTTTGCTCGCTCCGGATAAACTCGGCCTGTTAAAACAACTCTAGCGGGAACTGGGGTTTCCATAACAGGTTCAGTATTCATTCAATTCTCTCCAAGCTGCATGCACTATTTTACAGTTTGTCTAGTCACGGGTCCGTATGTCCGAATATCCGTCCGAGAATAACCTTTTATGTTTCATCCATCAACCCGAGCCGACACCGCATGCGGTATCAACCCACACGCGGGAATCTGGATGGATAGGGACTCCAGGCCCTTGAGAGCCTATCAAGACGGATACGACATTTCTCCACTTTCTTCGAGCTTTCGCAATACAACCTTTGGGTGATAGTCTTTTTGATTTCAAGATGTTAGCCAATGGGCGCGGCGGACGTTCAAGCACCAAATACGGTACCGACCGATGCTGTTCGACATTGTTTGGATTAGACCGACGGTAAGGATCCTGGTCGCGCGACGTGAAAAGGAGGTTACACGAATGGGCTAAAACGCCCTAGGGATGCCCTTCCCCTGTCCCTACGTAAAAGAGTCACTGACTCCGCCCGCGCCTGCAGTAAGTAATGAACCCGGCGTAAGCAGGACACGAACGGTTCAATACAATCAGCCTAAACATTGTAAAGGACCAAGAGGAGAGCATCAGAAGGATTAATGCGGATAACCGCAAGTGAATCATCGCAAGTCCCGTAACTCCCTGAATGGCGAAATAAGGCTGACACGCCATAACCAAACGTGGCTTGCATCCAATCGCACTGAGTAGAGCGCGGGATCCTGATGTTATGGCGAGCAAAGATCTTTTCTTGACGCAGTCTCATAGCAGAATTCGATATCGTCCCGCTGCACCAATTCTAACTGATCCAAGGGGTTTGAACCGACCAATTCGGACCATCCGTATTTGGTTTTAATACATTATGAACCGGATATGGTATTGAACTTAGCAACATCTCGCCGGATCGACGCGAAGCTGAGAATCGCTTGTTCGACAGTAGCACCGTGGATGGCGAGCAGGTCGACTAGATTACGAGCGTGTGTAATTACAAGTTCATCACTGCCGAACATCTTATGGAGCAGGTCGGAAAGAAGCTTGTCCGAAGCGAAACAATCAAAAACCATCTTTTGCAACTCTTCCTTTGTCGTGGACTCATCCACGGGAACACCCACCAACTCTCCGAACTCACGCTTACGCGTAACGATGATGCGAGCAATCTCCTTGATGTCTTGTGGATTCAAGAATCCACACGCGAGAAGGAACTTATGCAAATTTAGCACATCGCCGCTCTTCTCTTCCTTCGCGTCCGCCGAACCTTTGCGCGTCAGATCGGCGTTGAGCAGAAAGTTGACCGCTTCATGCCCAGTGACATAGCCACCTTCAACGAGTTTGCTCAAGCCCAGGGTGGCTGAAACAAGCGTGGGATCAAGGTAATCGAAAGTCTTAAGAACCTGCTCCAGAGGCAGGTTGTTAGCTAGTGCAAAATTAGTAGCGGTCACTAAATCGTTTTCCGTGCACACCTTTCCAGCGACCAGAAGATCTCTCAATTCCAGCTCGATGACCGGTTTCATCATAGTCGGTGGCAGCGACAACGGAATAATCTTCAGCCGATCGACCGCGTCAGCGTAAGAAATTTGCTTCTGGCGAATACTGGATTGATACCCTAAAGCAGCATCAATCAGCTCGCTGGCAAAATTGAAGTGCAAGCACAGCACACGCCCCAGTGGCAATCCACTCAAATCTTGCAAAGAAAGCGCGCTGTTGAGCTGATCGACATCCAAAAGTTGCGCCGCCAATAATAGTTCTCCCAATCTGACAGACTCGATTTCATCGACGCGACATCCAATCGCCTCGAGCGAATCTTTTATGTTTAACCCCTTGTCTTTGGTAATTTTGAACGCTTCACGCACATGCTCGAGATCGCACAGACCGCGTCTGTAGATCCCGTGAAATTCAAGCAATCGACCAAGATCTTCGTTGGAGATCTGGCGTCGAACGACGAGAGTACGCCCTATCGGTATTCCCAACTGCTTCGAAGCTTTGAGCGCGTTGACCAAGTCATCCGACGGAAGCAGGTCCAATGCAGCCAGGAATTCGCCGAACCGAATTGTCGTCCGGTGAGCGTCTGGGAGGTCTGAGTTGACTAATTCGCTAGACAATTATCTGCACAAAAACGACTGAGGCACCAGATATTCATATGCCCAGCTCCTCGGTTTTAAACATGTCGAATTCGCCAACGCTCATAATTCCGAGTCCAATCAAAACGAAAGAATGCAGCACAAGAGAAGCCGTTCATGAAAGTAAAGTGTATGTTCGGAGTACTGGAGCTCCGCAATCCTATAATCGGTGTTATCGCCCTTAGCGGAGATTGATATGACAGACATTTTTTCAGAAAGAACAACATCAAGCTGGTCGGGCAACGTCGGAGGATCATTCGTGGCAGCCTTCATCGGTTTCCTCATGTTTGTCGGTGCTTTTCCACTGGAACTCTGGAACGAGTCGCGCGCAATCAATCAGGAAAGGGCGCTTCAAGAAGGCGAGAAGAGCGTTATCTCAATTACAGCCCAGGATTTGACACCGGAAAACGAAGGCAAGCTCGTTCACATCACAGGCAAGGCTACGACAAAAGAGCAGCTCCAGGATCAAGATTTCGGCATCAAGGTGAACGCACTAAAATTGAATCGAGCAGTGCAGATGTATCAGTGGACAGAAGATACAAGCACGACATCTCACGACAAACTCGGCGGCGGAACAGAGACAATCACGGAGTACAGGTACGATCCTGCCTGGAGCGAAGCGTTAATCGACTCCAACAGCTTTCATCATCCGTCAGGACACGCCAATCCAAGGTCCTTCGAATTCGGTCCACTCAAGCAACAAGCCGATGCCGTGAACTTGGGTAAATTCTCTTTGGAGAGTGGAATCGTCAACAAAATTCCGGTAAAACCCTTTAGAGTCGATGTCGACACACACATTACTACTCTCCCAGCAGCGAGGAGTCATAAGCTCCATCTTGTAGACGGACACTTCTATGTCGGCACCAACCCATCGTATCCCAGCGTCGGTGACGAGAAAATTTCGTTTGAATTCGCACCCATAGGCGACTACTCGGTCGTAGCGAAACAAGAGCAAAATCGATTGGTGGCTTACACTGCGAGCAATGGCAATAGCATCGAGTTGGTCCAGGCCGGAGATATGTCGGCCCAGGAGATGTTCAAAGTTGCAGAACGCGAAAACGCCGTGATTACCTGGATGCTACGCCTGGTAGGTGTGTTACTCATGTTCGGGGGAATGGTCAGCATGGCATCACCAATCCGAGCAATTTTTGGTGTGATACCTTTCGTTGGCGATCTGGCCGGATTCAGTATCGTGTTGTTTGCCTTTCCAATTTCGCTCACCTTGAGCCTGATCACCATCGCGATTGGCTGGATTGCGTTCCGTCCCTTGGTTGCATTTGCTCTATTCGCATTTGCAATGGTCTTGATGTTTCTTTCGCTAAAGATGCGTCGTACCAAGCAAGGCTAACGGTACCATATCCGGTGAATTAAGAAGCGAATCGTCACTCTTCTATATTAATCCCGTGTATCGCAGATGAATGGATGAATCCAATCGCCGTTGCGCATATTTATGTCCTGGATTTGCGGCGCACCGTGATGGCGCGAAAGGAAAATCGCACCGGCACATTTACCTCCGGTGCTTAGTTTTCCGGACGGAGCTTCGGCATTTTTCACGCTTACAGTCAATCGCAGGAGCGGCTCATCACTTTGATCCGAAGGAATCTTGGTGAGCAATTCATGCAAGTGACCGTTCTTCAAATCATACGCACTTACGATGTAGCCGTAGATCGTCGTACGCGAATAATCGGGCGAAATCGGATTGCCTTTCGCATCACTCAGTGTTATATCGCCTGCGACTAAAGTGCCGCCTTCCATCTGCGTTTTGACGAACAGCTGTTTCTTGGAATGCACCGCTTGAATCGTCACTACCGGCGATGGCTTTCCAGCCACCTGCAAGCGCACGGCAGGTGCCCCCCAGTCCGATGGTGAAGGCTCATCCATGCTGATTGGCGAGGCCCACAGTTCAAGTATGCGTTCGTGCTTTGACTTCTTGTTATGGTTATAGCTGCATGAAACTTCGCCGGTCATGGTGTTGAGGTCCAAGGACTTCTGATCATCGGGCTGCAAACTGTCATAACTCTTGGCTGTGTAGCCGATCAACAGCCACTGCTCGTTGCGAAGCTGATACTTGTGCCAGTATTCATAGCGTTCGCGCGAACCACAATAGTGACTGACAGTCAAAACACCTTTTTTGATCTCGACCTGCGGGATGCCGCCTGACGGACCACACATCAAAGCAGTCGCACTCTCGTTGTCGACAACCTTTTCAAAGCTGCCGTCTTTCCTCTTCAATGCCACGATCAGTTTTCGATTTTCTGGATAGGAGCCGTTGCCGTCACGAGATATGATGAGAGCGACGTCCGCCAGTCCGTCTTTGTTGAGATCACCCTGAGAGCTGGAGTTGATCACCCAGGGCGCAACAGCGAAGCTGTCCGGCTTATGCACCTTCACGGGAATGGCGGCGGTATCATGTGCCGTTTCTGAATGAGACGGTGATTGGGCGAAAACCGCCAACATCGTAGCAAGAAACGTGGCGAGTCGGCGTATATGCATCGCTTATCCCTTCGATGCGGCGAGCGCGACACGCTGTTCTGCGATGGTGGCATAGAAGTCGTCGCCTTTGTCGTTGATAACGATGAAAGCAGGGAAGTCTTCGATCTCCACCTTAAAGACAGCTTCCATGCCGAGTTCGGCATAATCAATCGTCTCGACTTTCTTGATCGAATCTTGGGCCAGGCGCGCCGCCGCACCACCGATGGTGCCCAGGTAAAAACCTCCCCACTTACCACAAGCGTCCTTTACGACCTTACCGCGGTTGCCTTTGGCAAGTGTGACCAAACTCGCGCCGCGAGACATCAGCATGTCCGCATAGGAATCCATGCGTCCGGCCGTCGTCGGTCCGAACGAGCCAGATGCATATCCCGTCGGCGTCTTAGCTGGACCGGCATAATAAATCGGATGCTCACGTGTGTACGCAGGCAAGTCTTCGCCGCGCTCGAGAGCCTCTTTCCATTTTGCATGAGCGATATCGCGCGCGACAAGCAACGTACCGGTCAAAAGAAGCCTCGCACCTGTAGGCTTCCCGGAAAGCTGACCGATTATCTCTTTCATCGGACGACTGAGATCGACCCTGACGGTATCTCCGCCGAGATCGGCTTGATCGACTTCAGGCAAGAAGCGGGCAGGATCAGTCTCGAGCTGCTCGAGCCAGATGCCTTCGCTGTTGATTTTTCCGAGAATTTGCCTATCGGCGCTGCAAGAGACACCCAGCCCGATTGGCAGACTGGCTCCGTGTCGCGGAAGCCTTATCACCCTGACGTCGTGGCAAAAATACTTGCCGCCGAACTGCGCACCGATTCCTAGCTTTCTCGTAATCTCGAGAATTTCTTTTTCCAGTGCGACATCACGAAAAGCACTGCCCTGACGATCGCCTTCGGTCGGCAGTGAATCAAGATAGTGGCAGCTTGCCAACTTGACCGTCTTCAGAGTCATCTCCGCGGACAGACCACCAATAACGACAGCCAGGTGGTATGGGGGACACGCCGACGTGCCCAAACCTGCGATTTTGTCTGTCAACAGCTTGGTCAATGCTTCTGGGTTTAAAACCGACTTGGTCTCCTGAAACAGGAAAGTCTTATTAGCGGAGCCGCCGCCTTTGGCGATGAACAGGAAATCGTAGCTATCTCCCGGATCTGAGTAGATCTCTATTTGTGCGGGCAGATTACTTCCGGTGTTCGCTTCCTGATACATGGATATCGGCGCCATCTGGCTGTAACGCAGATTGCAATCATTGTAGGTTTTCTTGATCCCCTGCTCGATTGCAGATGCGTCATCCGTATCAGTCCAAACATGCTCACCTTTATGAGCGACGACGATGGCGGTGCCGGTGTCCTGACACATCGGCAATGTTCCGCCAGCCGCAATACTGGCGTTTTTCAAAAGCTCGGTCGCAACGAACTTATCGTTGGAGGAGGCATCCTGGTCTTCCAAAATGCTGCGGAGCATGGTGAGGTGCTCGGTTCTCAAAAGGTGTGAGACGTCAGTGAAAGCAGCCTTGGCAAGTAGGGTCAACGCCTCCGGCTGGACGACGAGCATTTTTTTGCCACGCCAGGTATCCTCCGACACGTAGTCCTTGCTTAAGAGTTTGTAATTTGTCGAATCCTTGCCAAGCTTGAAAATGCTGCTCGAACTGTGAGACATGATTGCGCTCCTGATCTTTTTGAACAAGGTAAGAGGCTGTCGGCGACCGCCTTCACACTCACGACAAGGGCGGTCCAACGCGAATATCCTCGTGGCTGCACCAGAGGTGCTGAAAACCACAAGGATATTTTACGTCTTACTAGATGGAATATAAGCTTTGCTCGCCGGGTTTTAACAATTATCGTCGAAAGATTCGTTCCGGCAATTCGAAACGCTCATCTGCCTTAGGCGGCGATACCAATGACATTGCAGCTTCCGCCAAGCTTATCTCGCTTTTTTTATCACTCCCGAAAGGGTAAGGACTTGAATCGTGTCGCGTGGCTTGTGCGTTTGAGCCGTCAAGCGCTGTTTTGATCTCCACCCGCACGCCCCCATGACTCGGATCGCCCGACCCGTTCTTCCAATTGCGGCCCGCCGTATCGATGTCCTTTTCGAACTTGATATCAACGCCGTCGACCTTGCCGAGTTCGCTCATCATTTCTGCAGGTTGTCGTCTCCCCAAGCCTTCTTTCCCAGATTTTGAACGGAGTTAAGCATCTCCGGCGATACCACTTTGCGCTGAAATGGATTTTGTATTGCTCTACGAACTTTTTCACATCAGGATCATCCATCTTGTCCTTGTAGCGCATTTCCACGGAAGCACGCTTCGCTTCCGGCGAGCGCGAGATTTCGGAGTCGATTAGCAGGTCGTCGTGTTTTTGTCTGATACCGCAGGTGGTTTAGCCGCTTCGTTTGTTATATTGCGATCTCCTCCCTTAAGTTTAGGTGGCTGGTAAATGTCGTCATACACACTCTGACTTAGATTTACTGTTTTGGAAACCGGGACCAACTCCGAATAATCTGGGCTCATGCGTGGTTCTCCATTGTGTTCACTTCGACTCTTCTCAGCCCACACCGAAGAGGGCACCGTCGGATGATGGATAGATGTTTGCGATACTAAGTGCTTTGGGCGGCGAGGAGCGATGACAGAACCTTAGCCGGAAAAACTGACACCAATATGACATGTTGGATTTGTCACAACCTCGATTGCGCAATTGCCCTTATAATGTTGGTTGGCGAGTGGAATGAAGGCTGCATGACCAATAAGCCCCCGGATGACCCAAACCTTGAAAAAACCGTGCAAGAGGAGGACGAAGAAGATCGTCGCCTTGCCGAGCTCAAGACTACCTATCATGAAAAACTACCTGCCGTAGCCACCGGCGAAAATACGCAGGCGAAAGACATCATGATAGGAAAAGTTATTGGTGGTCATTACAAGATCATCGATGTCATAGGCGACGGAGGCATGAGCCGCGTCTACCTGGCGCTGCATATGCTGCTCGATCGGCCGGTCGCCATTAAGTATATTCATCATAAATTCGTCTACGATTTACCTTCGGTCAAGCGCTTCCAGCAAGAAGCAAAAGCAGCCACGGCGCTGAAGCATCCTAATATTTGCGCCGTCAACGAATTCGGTATAGACGGAGAAGGACGCTCTTTTCTGGTGATGGATTACGTCCAGGGTACCAGCCTGTCAAAACTTCTCGAAGAGAAACAGAAGCTGCCTGCCGACCGAGCAATCGATCTACTTATTCAAGTCTCCCATGGTCTCGAACACGCGCACAGCAAAGGTGTAATTCACCGCGATATCAAGCCAGGTAACATCGTTATCGTCAATGATGGCGGCGCGGAATCGGTGATGCTCGTCGATTTCGGTATTGCAAAATTGATCCGCGATGACGACTCCGGCCCGAATCTTACAAAAACTGGCGAAATTTTCGGCACACCGAGCTACATGAGTCCGGAACAGTGCCTTGGAAAGAACATAGACACGCGTTCTGACATCTACTCTCTCGGCTGCGTTCTGCATGAGTTGATAACTGGCCGACCTCCTTTCACCGGAGATGGTCCGCTCGAAGTCCTCATGGCACACGTCAACGATGAAGCGCCACTTCTACCGATAACTTTGACACAAGCCGGTTTGCGTGACGTCGTCGCGCAGGCCCTACGAAAAGATCCCTCACAGCGGTATCACACTGTCAAAGAGTTTCGCGAAGATCTGACAGCCATCAAGGGCGGTGCCGAGCCTTCTCACCTGGTAAAGCCGGCGAGGAAAGCGCTTCCGCGCACTATGATTATAATAATTGTCGTGATTGCACTTCTGGTGATTGCGGTTTCAATCCTGCGACATTAGCAGAGAAGCAACCACATACGGTACCACAGCTCAATCCGGTTCGACAGCATCCAGTTCGATACTGAGCATGTCGCTTTCCAGATCGACTACACCAACGGTCTGCTCCACGAAGTTTTTGACAGAACGAGCGCCGATCGTTCCTTCCATTGTGTACGTACCTTCCGAGAGCTCTTGTCCGTTGTATCCGAAGGTTTTGAACCTAACCCTGACCTCTTTTACGGGCACGTCGTTGTAGTTGACTACCCGAATCCAGCAAATCGGGCAGTTAAAAATCCAGAGTCCAGATATGTGCCAGTCGACCAACTCAACGTAGACCTTCTTGCCGAGTTCGACACTGCCGATCGTGTGCGCACCACAGCTACTCAGGACGCTGACGACAACCGTGGAGAGGAGGGCTATAACCGCGGTCGAAAAGACCGTAACTCTGCGCCTTCTTTGCAACGAGCCGCTCACACCTTTTCTTCGCTGTAGGAGTTCAGGAAATCTCATGGGGATCTACAGAAAGGTACGAACAGAATTGACGATGCATGCCCGGGGCGCGGAAGCCATAGCAGAACTGGCGAATTGCGTTTGCAATTCGAAAAACAAACTTCCACCGATGCCAGCTTCCATAGCTACAATTGATATCAGAAAGTATGCGAACCAAAAATTATATAGGATGATCGGCGCTACATCCGATTTTTTTTGTATTTGCCCCGCATCCAGGCGGTGATACAATCGATTTGCTTAAGCCCCGCTAATCTTCCCAAGAGGTTTTCACCTGTATGACTGAGTCGACCGACATCGCCAAACACTCAGAACGGGCGCTAAGAACACATATAGCAGGAGCCTATCTAGAGGCTGAGCGGCTCTATCGTCGGGCCCTGACGGCGATTCAGGATGAAGCCGATACCGCTTATCAGGACATCCTGGCGCTCAACGTCCGACTATTGCTCACCATGGGAGAGCACGCCAACGCGCTCAAACTAGGACAGGATCTTCTCAAGCTCAAGGAAAAACATTTCGGCTTTCACCACCCCCAGACGGCGACGGTGCTGCGGTTGCTCTCTGAGATCAAGTCCGCGCAGAACAATCCACAAGGGGCGATGCTGGACATTCGGCGAGCGCTGGACATCTGGATGGACTCGTTGGGTTGGCAGGTGCCTGAGCCAGACCCCAACGACTTCGAACTCCATCAGATGGCTGGACCAAGAAATCTATTGCCCGAGTTCGACTGGATTAACGGAGAACTTGACCAGACGGCCCAGGTGGCACGCCTGCCCGAGGCCCAGCGAAAGGTCAGACGCTTTAATTTGCTTCTCGAAATTGCCCACGCATTTTCATGGTTAGGATTGCATAAGACATCAAGCCATCTTTACAAAGCAGCGCTTCAGCTTCTACCTGAAATACCTCCTGCAGTGGTGTGGCAAAGCTATTGGGCGGCGGCGACAGCAACCCAGAGCTTGATGGCGACGGGCGAAATTGATTCGGCTCGCCAATTTTTACAGGAGTTTTTGCGAGTTCTCGAAGGTGAGTATGGCGACGGTGCGGATGTGACACCACTAATCTTGCTCAACCTCGCCAACCTGGACTCCAAATCGGGAAGACTCCAGGAAGCCCGCGTCAATTTGACGAGGGCGCTTGAGCTCTTGCAGCAGATTCATGGGGAAACTCACATCCAGGTAGCTAGAGTCCACGTGTTGTTGGGCGACCTTCTGGCAGAACTGGGAGAGATGACCAACGCAGAAAGTCACTTTGACAAGGCAATCGCAATTCTCGAGTCATGGCACGGCAGCTCTGATACTAGCCTCGTTCAGCCATTCATGAAGAAAGGGCTCATGCTCAAGCAGGCCGGACAGCTTACAAGAGCAGAGAAGTGTTTTACGAGAGCTCTTGAGGTGCTGCTTCCACGCGATCACGGTGACGTAGCGTTGGCTGGACGGCTATTCGAAGAGCTGTCAAGAGTTTATGTAAAACAGCATTCGTATCAGCAGGCGCAGATGGCTCAACTGCGCGGACTCGACATGCTGCGCGAGCACGGTAGACCTACCGATCAGGCGCTCGCCGATGGCGAAATCAATATTGCCTCCATCTATCTGGCATTGGCAAAGTATGTCGATGCCGAAAAAAATGTAGCGAGCGCTTTGCACGTTTTCGAGAGGCACCCCGACAAGGCAAAGCTCAAAACGCAGATTGGCTTGCTCTATCTCCTCCAGTCCAAGATCGAAATCGAGCAGAGCAAGTTGCAGCAGGCAAGCCAATCTCTCAGGCAAGCAGAGGCAGCAATTGAAGCGCTAGTTCCAGAGCAGTTCGAACTGGGACAACAACTCAATTTAGCCTATGCGGATCTCTATAATCAGCAGGGTTTTCCAAGTAAAGCGATTATCCGACTTGAAGAGGTAATCGAGTTGGACAGCAACTCGAAGCGCAACTATCTGAGTCAGGCGATGATCGACGCTCTCTGTCAGCTCAACGAACTAGAGATCGCAACAGGGAAATATGCAAATGCGGAGTTCTCCCTGATAAAGAACGTCAAACTGGCGGAGGAGCGCTGCTCAACCATATCGCCGGCAGTATTGGAGACAGCCAGCGCCCTTACTCGATTCTACGTCAATCAGAAAAAGCTGACGGCGGCTGAAGCGACAGTCGATCGCTGCGGTCAAATTGCAGAACGCGGCGAACACTTTCGAAAGGATCCGGCATATGCCGCCTACCTACAAAGTTTTGCAAAATTCCTCTTTGCCAGAGGTGAGTTCGAGTCGGCAACTGAAAAGTTGAAGCGCGCCCTTTCGGTTATCGAAAATTGTTTTGGAAGTCTGCATCCGAGATGCGCTTCTCTATGGATCGAGATCTCCGCCAATCTCCTCGAGCGCGGAATCGAAGATCAAGCTGACGAGGCCGCCCATAAGGCAGTGACAATCTGCAGCAACATTTTCGACTGGAACCACTACTTAACAATGAGAGCTGTTGCCAACGAAGCCTACATCTCGATTCGCAGAGAACGTCTAGACGTCGCGATGACCCTTGCAGAAAGGCTATTCCCAGCGCTCGGCGCTGTGAAAGTGCCACCGGATCTGATGCTCGCCAGATCGCTTTCACAGATTTTGAAAAACGAAGCGAATGGTCAAAGAACCAGGACCGTCAACTCCATCCAGGAATATCTTTCAAAACATGCAAAAGCACTGGTCTTCTCATATAACGAGGACGCCATAGACTTGCTTCTTGATGTTACAGCTTATTCGATTAGCAACAGACTCAGCGTAAATACCGCCGTCTTCGACAGTATCATCGATTACCTTTTGAAGAGCGACAGCCTCGTGAGAGACCCCAATGCAGTCTTACATCGCATCATGCCTAATGGAAAAGCCTATGGTCTAACCGATGTCCAGAACGAAAAAATCAAAAGGCAATTGCCTTAAAAAATCGCGAAACACTTTCCTTCTTATTATGTCGGATTGAGGAAATTCGGTTCTGTAAAGCTAAGCGCTCGTGTTGCTTTCTAACTGTCCGCGGATGGCACTTTCCGAGCGTTTTTTGCTGTATAGAAAGTGCCTTAGAAATCAAGGTTTCCGCCTCTCTCAAACTTATTTGGCCAGTAGGGTACATACTCCCCAGATTGTTCATGGCAATACACGGCAGCCACAAGACAGAGTCGCAATTTCGGGAGAGTTAACGAGAACCTTCCTGTGTGTGCACCTGACTGATTTTTGTGCCGGACACGTCTATTGGCGCTGAAGTCGCTTGTCTTGCAGGGCCAAGCTTGGCAGAATTTCCGGCAACCAATCGTGTTTGTTTGCGGTGCGACTTGACCTTCTTTATGGGATGCGATCGCTTTACCTCAACAGTCTCATCAATCATCATGAGCGAGTCTGTCATGCAGGTCTCTGCAAATGCGGACAGCGGAAACAGTCCAAGAGATAGAACGGCGAGCGCTACTACCCGAGCTATTTTGCTACCAGTGCCGAACGAGGACGATTCAATTTTGCTGTCCATGTGAAACTCTCCGCGGAATTGCCGCACCGATACCTGCTCTTTGGTGCTTGCACACCACTCGGGCCTCGGGAAGGGGTTTTATGATAATTTCTATTCTCGACCACAATCGCTAAATAGCGATTGGCAATCGATTGCATATCGGTTGGTTATTTGTTAATTTGCTGCAAACTGAAGGCGGATAATCAAACCGTCGACAGTATTCGCCCCCGGACATCATCAGGACTTCGCGACCGAAGGGCGTGTTGTTACCCATTCCTATTGCTTGAAGGCGTGGGTGATCTACTTGTACTAGCCGTTCGTCGGAAGTGTTTACTAAAACAACAACTGGTTAACGCTCTTGATCGGATTCATAAAGCGACCCGACTTCGCTTTGCCTTTGGTATTGGTTTTGGTTTTGTCGGACATATCCGTTTTGTCGGACTTATCGGACTTATCTGCCTTCACTGCTTTGTCTACGTTATCTTCTTTATCCGATTTGTCGGCTCTATTTATAGGATCTGCCTTGCTCGTCTTCTCCGACACTGCAGTCTTCTCTGCCTTTTCCGTCCTCAACGCCTTGTCCGTCGAGGCCCGCAGATTCATTTTCATTAGGTGATACCGAAACTCTTTATCCTTATCTGCAGCGTCACCACTGCCGGTGACAAAAATAGATCCATCCTTCTGCAGTGAATACTCAATCTTCTTTGGGAAATCGTGATCGGGATTTTCGAATAGCATGACACTGGGTGTGGCTTTTGTGAGTTTGTATTCAGTAACTATTTTGCCGAATGGTTGAGCGATATAGTAAATACCGTCGTCTCTGCCTTCGAGACGAAGATACTCATGAAAAGCAAGCTTACCGTCCTTCACTTCTCGGCCCATGCCAATCATGGAGTCTCCGGAGGCGCGCATCCAATGTTCTTCGAATTCCGCACTGTCTGCCTTGCATTGCCACTGTCCAACCATCCAGGACAGATCGGAAAGCTTCGACTCCAGAGCAAAAGCGCTGTTAGCGCACAGACCAGATATCATCAGAATGGCTAATACAAAAAAGTTTCGCATCGTACCTCAACTATTTCCGTAACCGTTTGAGAACCTTACCATTGGCGTTCCGCGGTATTTCCGCGATCAACTTGATTATTCGGGGCACATTGTATACATCAAAATTTTGCTACAGGCGCAGCTCTGTGAATAACCCATGCCGGACTGCGCGTTTCTGAAAAGGCTCGCGTTCCTTCCAGCCCTTCGCCGGAAGCCATCTGCTTCGCGAAAAGAACCGCCAATCGATCCGAATCGTCCACTCCCGGTTCGAATGATTGACACATCAGTTGCTTAGCCGAGGCCAGAGCACCGGGTGCACACTTCAACATATCGGCGCTTATACCGGATATGGTGGCATCCATGGCTTTTCGGTCGGCAGCCAGGTAATGAACAAGTCCCATCCTTTCAGCACTTGCTGCATCGAAGCGCCTACCGGTTATTGCCAGAAGCTTGGCGCGAGACTGTCCTACTCGCCGGAGAATATAGGGTGCCACCTGCGCCGGTATCAAGCCCAGGCTCGTTTCGGGAAGTCCGAATTGAGCGTCAGCGGTTGCTACCGTGACGTCCGCAGCACAGCTCAGTCCGAGCCCTCCGCCCAGGGCGATACCTTCGACCGCCGCTACGACCGGTACCGGACACTCACTGACAACGCTGAACAACCGTCCTGCTAAGCTGTTGTGAGCGGCGATCGCAACAAGCTCGCCGCGTCTGGAGCACTCAGCGAGGCGCGCCATCTCTTCAGCATCGCCGCCACCGCAAAAATTGCCGCCGGCTCCGCGCATGATCACAAGTCGCGGAGTGCCTTCCTTCTTGTGAAACTCCTGACCAATTCGCTGAAATACTGCGGTTAACTCCGCCACCATTTCAGTCGACAATGCGTTGATCGACTCGGGGCGATTGAGGGTAACCGAAAGCACGCCATTGTCGACCGAGAGATTAATCGCTTCGAGAGAGAGCCCGTTCAGCATGTTAATAACCTTGATACTCCATGTTTCTTCGATGTGCGCAGTCAATTGCTGTTCACTACCCGCAGTACCATCTGAGTACCTTCCGTGGTGTCTCGTGAATCGACTAAGTCAGCTGTCTCAGGAACCACCTTCGCTTGCTACTAGCTGCAGCAGGCCGTCATTCGAAAATCTCGCGATGGGATTACGCGTGACTATTCAACACATATGTAGTGAGGACATTTGCCGCTCGAGGATTTGGATAGAGAGAGTGCCCGAAGCATCAACTGCATCGGAATCCAAGTCAACGATACAAAGAGATATTGTCCCAAGATAGCGCTCTTGCGACAAGCGCTTGGAAACAGCAGGTGACATTGATTACACAGGACTAATCGCAAGTCCCTCGCGTCTTTTGTCGCCGTTGGACAGCATCAGCACTGCCAAGTCACGAAGTCCTGTCGTCTAAGGTCCAACTCATCACCAACTCAACAGAGTTTAGGTCTATTTAAAGATCGAAACTCGATCGATTTTCCACCGGAGAAAAACCGATTGAGTTTGTTCTCACACGATCTGGATAATTCGATCTAAGCCGGCGAACTAAACGTCTTGAGGTAAACATAGTTCGAGGCAGTCGCCGGAACACGATGAATCTACTGCATCTTCGCAGGCGCGCGATCCGGCACCTTCGTAGACAGTCGACCCAGAGAAAACTGGGCCAGGCCTCGCGGTGTGAATTTGCTGCCATTTTCCGCCAGACATTGCACTTCCGAGCCGATGCAACTCAGCCGAAAAATTTCATGAAACCCAACGAATGGACCATCCGGTCCGAATGTGCAAGTAATTCTCGCAGGGTTGTCCAGAAGTGCAACTTCCTATAGCCTAAAGGTCGGAGGCAGAGCGTTAAATTTTCTGGAGCGTTTCAAAGACTCGCAAGCCAGACGCAAGTTGCACATGCTCTATCTTTCACCGGCTATGCTATTGAGATCCAGTACATCTCTCTGCTCTATGGGAAAACTACAGGAGCCCTCATGCAAAAATTCTCAACTCACCTGGTCGTTGCTATTGCATTGCTAAGTATCTCCGCTCCAGCTTTCGCACGTCATGATCACCACGACGGTCGCGGACACGGTCGTGGCTACTCGAACAAGCATTACCGAAAGTATGTGAAAAATCGAAACCAAGTCAATAAAAAGATTGCTCGCTGGGAATGGGGCAAACACAGTTGGAATCAACGACGAGACTATTTGCGCAATAATTGGCGCAACCGCAGCGCACAGGTCTCCGCCGCGCAACGAGCACAAGTAGACGCGCAGCTCCGCGCGCAGTGGCTGGCTTATCACAACAACAACTGGAATGGCGCCTACGATTGGAATCAATACTCTGATCCGGCATTTCTGGATTACATGAACAATCGCAATCCATCACTTTTAGATCAGATTAGAAGAATGTTCGGAATTTTCTAAACCCGCGGACACTGCCGCGACCGAAATCATGGTTAAAAACAACCTTCTGTGTTTCAAGCTTCGCGACAACTCATTCTAAAGCCCAATTCTGACATTTGCAGATTTGGGCTTTAGCACTTCCTCAATCGTCACAACTCACGGAAGACCGATGAGAAGTGACTCCCTGCTGTCCTTTTAACCGATATCCGGCTTTCGTCCACCGCGCATGACCATACCGATTTTCCAGATAATGGCACACATCAATGTGGTAAATCCGATTGGAATCGACAGAAGCACAACGACGACAAGTCCTATTCCGAGCGCATTCATGAAGAGATGAGCGAGCGATACCGGCTCAGAACTTGCGCTCTCACCTTGGGCAGTAGTCTCGCCTGCAGTGGAATCGCCGTCAGAAGCGGTCTGTTCGGAGTCGTCACTAGATGTCGCAGACTCATCTGCCTGCCCACCTTCGTCTTTATACTCGCCGTCGCTCTCGGCTGTTTCTTCTACCTCGGCGATCAAGAGTGGCGGGATATGGACGCCTGAATGTCGACTGACGGGATGAAGGGAAACAGATTCAATCTGTTGAGCAGATGACGGAGGACATAACAACAGCGCAGCGGCACCTACGATCAACAGTGCAGCAAGCGATCTTCGAGCGGCTTCATCGGCAATTCCGATCGCCCGAATTCGATTGAGGAGGTTAGGATGGCTTGCATTGATCTCGTGGAACCATGTCCAAAATCCCCAATCTTCTTCAGCCTGCTCATACAGAGCTTTAAGGTTGACATTTCGATAAAGTCTTTTTCCAGCAGCGAGCGCGACCAAACCGAAAAGCGCACCATCAGGTACCAACCTGCGCGCAATTCGATCGCAAGAGTATTCACACGCCCTTGAATAAGCACTACCGAGGAATGGTACGAACGCAGCTGGGAGATGTAACCAGCCCCACTTCGTATGCCCGAGCCTCACGTGTGCGAGCTCATGAACGATTACAAAAGCGAGTTCTTTTTCACCTTGCTCGAAGGCAAGCTCGAGTACATCGGCACTAATGATGACCAAATTCTTCCGGTGCAGACGCTGAGCCCATGCATTCAAAATACCTTCGTGGTGTACGACTAGCACCTCAGGTATCTCCAGTCTCAGCACCGTGCAGTACTCTTCGAGCAACTGCTGCACTTCTGGAAACTGCCGGTTGGACACGCGAATGCCAGAACCACGCAACCCACCCAGATAGAGCCCGTGGGCGATGAACGCGGCGAGAGCTGCGAGCGGCGCTACGACTAATGCGACCAGAGATATGACCATGCAGAAATATACCACGCATCCGATCGCAATCGATAATCGGCGATAGATAACCTCCTTCGGATGGACAAATCGTTCGATATCGAATGGTCCCTGCGAGGAGCTCACGCCGGCAAGCAGATCATCGTAGGCGGGATCATCAGCACCAGTGGCGGTGGCGAGGAAGCGATTCCTCACCTTCCGACCTTGTTGTTGTAGCGCCTCGCCTCTTGAAGATGGCGAGCTATCTTCAACTTCAATGCCGGTCGAGAGAGCTGCCGGATTCGGTCCAGGAGCATTTTGAACAGCCGTATTTGGAGAAGAGGGGCTATTAGCACTCGTTTCAGAAAACATGCTTCCAGCAACAAAAGCACTCTGATATGAGGTCTCCGGACCTCGATTGATTTTCACAGCAGTTGGAGCCCCCAATTGGTCGGCACCGTTGTCGCTTTTCTTGCGACCGCTCGAAGGCGTCACGGAGGAAGCCGGCGGCGCAGTGGAGAGCGACGGAGGCGACGGGTCGGGCACGGACGGAGGTTCTGCTGCTGGAAAAGTGCCGGATAGTACCCGAGGTGGTGAATCCACTGGAGGAAAGTTTAAGGAGGAAAGTCCAGGTGGCAGTGACGACTCCGGCGCGGCCGAAGTGCTCTCCACGACAGGCGACACCTCGGTCGGGGGGAAATTGCCAGACGCGACGCCAGGCGGTGGAGGTGGTGGGGGCGCTGGAAAGGCACCGGAGTTCACTCGCGGCGGCATAGCAGCGTCGTTGGGCCCACGAGGCGACGGAAGCGGCGGCGCGGGGAAGGTACCAGAGTTCACTCGAGGCGGCATAGCACCGTCGGCGGATCCGCGAGGTGATGGGAGCGGCGGCGCAGATTTCGGAAGCAAGTCCTGGTCTCTCGACCAAGTAGTGAGCATATTCGTGAGCGAGTTGTTGGGTCTCGAAGATGGCGCCGGCGGCGGCGATGACTGTATCTGAGGATACGCAGACGGCACGGCACCAGGCGGTAGCGCATTGAGCGGAGACCCCGGCGCAATTGAGTTGCTTGGAAAAGATGAAGAACGAGACGCTCCTGAAGACAATAATGCGTTGAGATCGGCAGCGGCTTGATCGCTGATTCCGCCGGATTGGTGAGAAACAGACGATTGCCCGCGAGATTTCAAAAAAGCATCGATCTGCTCGCTCCGATTCGAGATTCGAAAAAGCTCCACGATCTGATTGGCAACTCGGTCAGCTGCGTCCGAGGTCTTTCCATGGCATCTTTCCATAGTGGCGAGCGATTGCTTGTACCTCTGCTCCGCTGCCTGGTATTCATGCAACGCTTGATGGCACCACCCGAGATTGAAGAAAATCTCGCCGATTGAATGGTCAACCGCATTTTCTCTGTGCGCCTCTTCGAGCGCCTTGTTGAAGAACCTCTGGGCCTTCGAGTACTCGTATCTCGAACAGGCATCAAGGCCGCTTTTGAACGTGGACTCCCATCCGGTCCGGTCGTCCGGTGCCATCCCTCAATCCCCCACGCATGACTACTCACTGGGTACCAGTCAGTATGTACCCTGTCAGGATGTATAATCTTCGATCAGTTGGCGTTATCCGTCGCCTCTTATTACTAGCTCTATGCAACAAAGCTTTCCGATCAGTCGAAAAATCGCGCTACGCATAGCTCTAGGCGTTGTACTCGCGCTGACAATTTTGTTCTGGGCTTACATCTGCGCAAATCAGCCGAACTGTCCGAATTGCAAGAATGCTGATAACGTTTTGTTCACCTGGAAATCCTATCAGACGGTCGACCCGAACAAGCACGCATTCACCAGGTTAGGACCGGTGGGCTATTGCTACCACTATCAAGATCCTTCTGGAAAACTCAGAGACAAATCACACTTCGGCTGGTTCTGTCTGAAGTGTAGCAAACACATCATTAGGCCTCCTAACTGGCGCAGTGCGAATGACGCTGACTAGAAAAAGTAACAGCAACTCGCGACAGCGACAAAGCAAAATGCGGCACCGAATGCAGTATCAACATAAAATACGTCCGAGGACGATTTAAGCGGGGTGCCAGCGAGACGCTTTGCGGTCTCAGTGCTCTGCGTTCTCTAAGATCGACTTTCACTGCTTAAAAACCAGCGGCAACTAAGACACAGTTGTCTTCACGCGCCTAGAATCGCGCAGCTGCTTAGCTCTGGCGGCAAGTTCTTTGCCCAGCGCATCATCGCCAACATTGATGAATTGACGAGACCAACACTCGAGTTTAAAAGCCAAAAATAACCCGCCCTGTTCACCAGCATCCACCGCGCGCAAGGCCCGCTCCATAAGCGCGCTTGCTTCCGATGGCCTCGAAAGTGCGCTCAATACAAGGGCGAGTCGCTGACATAATCCGCCGACCCAATCATTGTCACCGGAGTACTGTTGTATGAGTCGTTGTGCAACAACCTCGAGGCGCTCAGCGTCCTCGTTACGATTGAGCAGCGCAACCACCCTTAGCAGTTCGATAAGCTGCGGAAAGTACCAGTTGTTGTCTGTTTTTGCCAAGAAGATGCGATCGCACACAGCCGAAGCTTCGTCTCTCTGCCCCTGTGCAGCCAATGTATCGGCAAGGGCGATAAGGCTATTCACAATTTTCGGACTCCTGCACTGATCATCCATAGAGACAGCCCAACGAGCGTATGATTCCGCTTCACTGGCCTGGCCCATACGCAATAACAATCTCGCAATGTTACAGGACTCCGCCGTAGCGTACTTCGACAACTCTGTCATTTCGCACTTATCACGCGCATCTTCAACCGAAAATTGATGCGATCGTAAGAGCTCTTTTCTCAAAGTGAGCAGGTCATTATAGTTGCCGGAGAACTCAACAAGACTCTCGTACTCCAAAATCAAATTTTGCGGAAGCTGACCGGAAGCATGTTGGCGACATATTTCTACAGCGCGATCGAGATACTTTTCCGCATCGTCATACCGACAATCTAATACCATAGACACTTTAGCCAGTCGGATGGAAGCCTCAATCGCCACGAACCGCGCGCCGGGCAATGCCGCACTTGCACACTCGAAAGCCGCAGAAAAATTCGCTTGGGACGCTTCGAATCTACTCTGACGATACTGAATTTTGCCGAGCAACAAATTTGATTCCGCCAAGATTTGAGTCATACTATCCGCCCTGGCGAAAAGTGGAATGCTCTCTAGTAGTAGCTGCTCGGCCCGGTGTTCATCGGACTCTTCATAGTAGGCAGCCAGCATTGACAGGCTTTTACCCTTGAGACCTGCATCAGCCTTTTTCTTTAACGAACGCATTCGATAGACCAACGCCTCAAGCATGGTACCGCGCTCAGAGCCTCGCCCTTTGAGCATTAAAAGTGTTGAGAGCTGCTCGACCGGAAATACAACGTCTGATTCATCAAGCTCATGGTAAATAGAAATAGCCTGGCGAAATCGCTTCTCCGCAGCTTCGCTCTCGAAGGGAGCCAAAACCTTTCCTAGAGCCGTTAATGTAGCCGCTACGTCACGGTGCACTTTGCCCAACTCCTGCTCTCGCAATGCCAGAGCTCGAAGCAGGGCCTCCTCAGCTTCTTCGAACGAGCCCGTGTGGACGAGGACAACTCCCATTTCATGCAAGGTCTCGGCAAGTCGAAGATCCTTTTTCCCGGTCTTCTCACAAATGCGCATGGCTTCGAGCAGGACACGTTCGGCCTCCTCGAATTGACCTTTTGCCGAATAGAGCCGAGCATCCTCTAGATGCTTCTGCCACTTCCGGGACATGGACCCTCCTCAAGATAGGTTTGTTCATTATAGATGATAAAATCTCCCCACAAGATATTGTGGGGAGATTGACCGATTCTTGTTGTTCTCTTCTTAGTCGCCCGGTCGTGTGGTCATATCTGTTCGTCTCTTGTCCATGCCCTCGCCAAGTTTTTGCAAATCGACGGCACTTTTATACAACTTGGAAAAGAGCGTCTCTTCTTCGTCTTTCATATGCTTTCGCACAGACTTCGAGAGCTCCTCGATATGGGTGTCAAACTCAGGTTCATCGCACGCAGCCTCTGATTTTGCGCAATCAGTACCTTGAGGTGATCGTGGTTATCTATCAGATGATCAACTTTCGACACTCCATCGGCTTCATCAATGGCAGGGTAAAAAACTTCCGTTTCGACAGCACTGCCAGTAAGCTAAGCTCGTAAGAGACATCGGCAAGAAGCTTCTCCTTGTCGGAGGCACTGAGCTTCGAATCGTAGCCTTCCAAGAGCTTATTAATCCGCTCATGTGCTGTTCGCAAGACTTCGACGGCACCCTTCGGGCTTCGACCTTCAGGCTCCGACCTCCGACCTTCGACCTTCGAACTCCGAACTTCGAACTCCGGGCGCCGGGCTTCGACCTTCGGGCTTCGGCTTTTGGGCTTGAGGTTTCGGTCTTTTGGTTCTAAAGTAAGGTTCTGAGCTGAAGATTAAGTTCTGCTACCGCTTCATCCACAGACAGGCCAGTCTTATGACAATGGTTAAAAAGTAACATTGCTTCCTCCGCGGTCAGCATGCTCTCACGCAGATAAAAATGACAGAGCAAGGCGACCTGCATGGTTGACTCAGCCAATGCGCCTGAGAAAACGAGGGCTTTGCTCACGAATAGTGGACTGCGGCAGGCGATTTCGACCGCTTCCTTAATCTGTTCCTTTGATATGAGTTCGAGGCTCGCGATAAACTGTTCAAAGGAAAGCGTTCTGCGCTCCGACAGGCTGCGGTTCTTCTCAAGAGCCGCGGTCATTGACAGATTGTGATAGTGAATGTCGATCAAGGCATATGCTGCGTCAAGCGGCTCAATCGCATCGCGACTGACCAGCGACTGGAGCGCTAGAGCCATCTCCAGCGTATGGCCGGACAACAATTGCAGGTCGACCAGCACTCTTCCGATAGGAAGATTGCTGGTAAGCCCGATTTCGAGTGCGTGATCGATCTGAGGCTCCGTTAAGATTCCGGAGAGCGACAACAGTTCACCAAGACGCATAGTCCTGAGCGGTACGGGGGTCGCTGTGCCACCTGCTCTGGTGGCTCGGCTAGCCTGATCGGCATGACGGTCGGCAGTTCTGGTCAAAAGGACGATAGCATCTTGTCGAGAAATTTTGCCTTCGCGAACAAAGCGTTGAGTATTGAGAGCGCATTCAAGGAGTTGGGTTGAAACCAAGTTAGAGATCACCAACAGTCGACCGACTGGAATGCCCAGGGCTTGCGACTTATAGAGTGCCTCATAGTAGCGCTCGGCTTTTACGATCCCGGCTTCTATCAAGAAGTCACCAAGCCTAGTGGCACGCTGCTCGATAGAATTATAGGCATCGGAGAATCCGGCACAATTGAGTGCACGCTTCAAGGTCATCCCGCTGCAAGTCATCAGATCGGCTACGGCACGGCAGGTATCAACGGTTATGAGACCATCCTTCAAAAATGCCTGCAATTGAATTGACCATTGTAGCTGCCTTCCGTTGATCCAGCCGGACATAACGAAGACGCGACCGAGCGGCAGGGATAGTTCCGTCGCCGCACGCACACAGTGCTCCAATTGCTCGCAACTTATCAAGCCCATCTCGACCATGAGTTGACCGAGCCGATTGTCTGTAGGACCGTAGTGGCTCTCTGCGTGGTCGGCGTCGGCATAGCCGTCGTAATGAGATACTTCAATTCCGATGCCTGGTGCGAAGTCCCGCTGCGTCTCCGGGATGGAGCAGGATTCGGCATAGGATTCTGGCACTACTTGCGGTGCCGGAGATTGCGGTAAGGCAGCTTCAACATGAGGGACAGCTGCCTCGGGGCGCAAATCTACGTTCTTTGGGTCTGGGTCGATAGAGAGACCTGGAATGACTGAGCGAATAACCGGCTGCGGCTCCGGGAGGAACGACAGTAAAGGATAGTCCTGCACCGGAATCTCTTCCGCGAGCTCAGCCAGCCATTGAGCTACGTCACCGGGCATTTCCGATAAAGTGAATTCTTGGGATAGTGTGCCCTTAGCTGTCTCGACATTGGCGGGATTCGTTAACTCCGCATCTAGCTGCTGCTGTAGCGAAAGCTCGACGGCGGGTGCCTTCGGCATCGGCAGCGCCGGTGACAACCGTTCGGTCTGGAGCATAGATTCAAGCGACTCATTCATCGGTTCGGTCAAAAGGACTGAATCCGGCAATCCGCGGAGCAGCTCCATAACTGCCTCCTGGCTGTCCTCCAATTCGACGCTCGAAGTCCTGGAAGACACCATCGAGCCGCGAGCGGTTACAGACTGACGATGTGTCGCCGTTGCCTCGCCTCTAGTCGACTGAAGCATTCTTGCGGGAATCTGCTGTTGGCGAGGCTGGGGAGTCTGATCGACGGGAGACCTACGTTCTCGTTGGCCAGTCGGATCAGGTCGCGACGGCCACTCGTTGAGGTTGCCCTCGACAACACTCCACTGTACGTTCCGCCCCTGAGTGACGCGCCACTTCTGGTCGCTGAATACGTAATCCGTGCCGGGATCTGATTGCACTGTACAAGTGATAGCGTGCGGCTCTGGTCCCGCGGGGTCTAGCAGCATACTCCGTACATAAGCGACTTCCGGTCTGATTGAGTCGACAGGCGGCGCAGAGTCGTCAGAGTCTAACCGGACGTCTTTCGCAACCATGTCTGGCGATGTATCAAGTTCTTCTGTCTCCACATAGGATAATGGTTGCACCGCATCCGGTGCGTCTCCAATGTGCACATGGGATAATGGCTGCGTGATATCTAATGAAGGATCAGTTTCATCCTGCACGAATCTAGCAGTACTTGATGGTAGACAGTCAATCAGAATAACCGACTGCACCACTTCCGGTGCTGCTCCGAGAGATATGTCCACCTGTAACAATGGCAGAGTTATATCGAGTAACGATCCATAGTCAACCTGCGCGGTGGCAACGCGCGCACTCGGTATAGCGGATTGCCTCTCTGTCTGCGCTTGGGATGAATCATAATGCGACGGTGGCATATAGGTAGCGGGCTGCTGCACCGAACTCGGTGCAAAGCTAGCCAAAACATCCGCCTCGTTCGCCGGTGTTGGCGGATTCCTCAGAGGAGAACCATTTACTACCGGCAACCTTAAACTGCGAAGAGACCCATTCTGGACACCACGGCTTTGAATAGGCTCAGCATCGGAGCTCCAAGGATTATGTTTCTCCCCAGTAGCTTGTTGCTCTGCATTAGAAGGAATAGCCTCGACAGGCGCAGCTTCCTGATCAGCTTCCAATGTCGATAGATCCCACGGATTGTAACGCATACGATTTCTTTTCGATTGCGCCTTCGGAGGTTTGGGCGCTACAACGATTTCAGGTGTATCCTCGGAAGGAGAGTCCCAGGGATTATGCCCAATGCTATTTCGAACGGAATGAGAGGTAGCAGTTGTGCCTCCTACTAATGCCCATCTAGACGTTGATGGCTGCTGTGCTAATCCATTCGCGACTTTGCCGTATGCCTGATTGGCAGGCTCAGCTGCCCAGGGGTTCTGCTGCACACCGTTTTGTCGATTCGCGAGGTAATCATTCGAATTCAAAACTTGCAAGCCATCGCTTACCGACTCGATGCCGAGCGCCGGTGTGCTCGGCGTACCCGGCTGAGTGAGGTAGTTTCCGGAGCCGTCTTCTTGCATGGCTGTAGTCACTTGCACCATGTATTCAGGTGTCACCGCCGGTGCGTCGACTATTGTCGAATCAGAGGCGAAGTCCGGTGGATATTGGACAACGACGCCGTCTTCAGCTGTCGGGGAATTCACGATGTAATTTTGCACCAACGGCTGTGTCGACGCACAGACTGCTGCTGCAGGAATTGGCAAAACTTGGTTTTGCTCATTGTCTGATTGATTTTGCGAAACGGCGGACGCAGGCTGTATAGTCCCACCCGGCCACAACTGCGCAAGCTCACTAAGGAGATCGTCGATCTCTCCTTTCGCGCCAAACGATTGTTGGCTCGACGAAGTAATCGTCATAGTTATAATACTCCCGACTGAAGGAGCGAGGCAAAGCCCCGTAGTAAAAAGCGTTCACTGCATCTATATTTATACGAATCATTTGTGACCTTATCGTGACCTATTGAGAATCAAATCATGAAAATAAATGATTTAAGGTCATTTGCGATTCGGCAACTTAGCTATACAAGCGGCATGAACTCTATTTCTTGAATTCCTTCTCTCGTTGCTCCAGGAATTTCCACCACCCGGCTCGCTCGAGAGTGCGATGATCGATCAAGCTAGTTTGCGTGAGATAGGTTGTGTACTCCATGCTCTTCCGACTTCTCTCATCCCACTCTCTGTCGGAGACCGCCTTCAACCTCTCTAGAGCGGTGATGAGATGCTCCACCTGGGGCACGTCTCGACAGTATCGCGAAAAGGCCGTCAACTCATAGTCGACATACTTAAACAGCTCGTCAAACTTTCCTGTGCGATTTAGTTGAACCGATTTTCGCACCACATTTGATTGCCAGATTTCAGCGACTCGTCGAGCAAGCGTCAAATCCTTCTTCTGATTCGCATTGAGGGGACCATCAGCCGCAGTCAAATTCAAAGGAGCGCACGAGGTCGAATCATGCTTGTCTGTCCCGGTCCATATCCAGGAGCAATCTATCGAAAATGGAAATCGATGGCCCTCCGGCAGTCCGTTGGGAGTCAAGACTTGAAAAATCACGGATCGCTCGCCATCAGGCGACAGGCTCCCCATCTGACATACGAGACTGTTATCGGATGTCGTCCCGGGAAAACCGCTAATGGTATCAACCCTCACCATCGAAGGAAACTTGATCTCGACATTTATGTCTTCCACCACGGTATTCTGCAGTTCGCGTAGCTCTCCCAATACGACCTCGATAATTTCCCCAGGAAATTCGGCATCATGCAATCGACCACCGCCGAAATCGGCCAGTGCCTGCAGCTGAAGAGACGAATAGTAATTGCCTATTCCTACCGACGAAGTCAGAATTCGACGCTTGCGCAATTCCTGTGCATGATGCTCCAGCAATGGCGGCGCACATACTCCCACATTCGCATGACCATCCGAAATCACTATTACATGATTGTGCATCCGGCCGTCCGGACTCATTACCTGAGCAACACATTCGGCACCAGTGAGCCAACCTCCTCCCAGATTGGTGTTATCACGCGTACTCAGCCCAGATATCTCACCTATCGCTTTGCGTTTTCCGGCTGGGTCCAACAGAATGCCTTCGACGTGCACGACAACGTCGGTAGCGAATGAGACTACTGATAGTCGGCTCTCCTCCGAGATCGCGTTAACCACGCCTATCGCCGCCTTAATCGCAGAATCCATCTGCTCGCCCTCCATGGAAGCGGAGGCATCGATAACCAGGGCGAGATTCAGAATCGGCTGGGAGGCGGTCTGAAAAGAAACCGCTGATGGTGCCTTCAAATCAACAACGAGAAATCTCTCGGAGCGTTTGTAATCGGCTACAAACTTTCGATCGAAGGCCGCTGTAACCAACATTTGGTCATTCATAACCTGCTCCAGTGAGAACTTCTCTCAAGTAATCGGCGACACGCTCCAAGCTAGTCAACTGCTCTTCGTCCGGAACACCTCTGACCGATAGCTCGATATCCGGTGTTATCTGAATGTGGTACCACTGCTCACTTTTTGATTGCCGCCTGACGGGCCTCTCGCCGACCAAAGCACGCAATCCTTCAACGAGTCTGTCAATCGGCTTATCCGGTGCGACGAGATGTGACTCTCCACCACCTTCTCTGGGTGCCGGTCCCCACCCTGTAGGTTGTTCCGTCCTTCGCTCGCCCGATTGGTCGTCTAGCGCTTTAGCAGCAGGTGACACCAATGGCGCCTGGTTGCTAGTTGAAATTGACATTTCGCTTAGCTTTGCGCGAATCGAGTCGGCCAGACCCAAGGGCGATCGCTCCTGCTCATCTTCCTCATGGGCCGTGTCGGCATACGGCACTTCAGCCTCATCGTCCTCGTGGTTCTCCAACCCGACGTTGCTCGGTCGCGAAGTACTGTAATTGGTCTGATTGAAAAACGCCTGGTTGTGCGCGCGGATGTAGTCGAGCGCACTCTTCGGGGCCGAACCACCAACTTGGGGCGTCGGGATTCTTGCCTCAGCAAGCGCATTGATCTCGGCTTCGCTCATGAAAAGCAGTTGCTGCCGTACTTCACTAAGCCGCAGCCCTTGCGTTTCCTTCATCAGTTTTATAGCAAGTAGCCTATTGAGATGGTGCCTAGAATACCTGGCATAACGTCCGAGCTTTCCCGGCCCACGTAACAGACCGTTCTCTATAAAGCTACGAATTACCCTTGTATCAAGTCCGGACTCCCTGGAGAGTTCTTCCAATGAGTAGGAGGTTTGTTCCTGGTTGGTCATACCTCTCAACCTATCACGGTTAATTCGCCATGTCAAATTGAAATGCGGACCAGGCAAGCGATAGGAAGCTTTCCCTTTAAGAAAACAGTTTCACTACTCAATTAATAATATCGCCATGTCGAATTCAGGGTTATCCCGCTTTCGCTCTTCCGCACCAGGATATAGATTTATGGAGTTACTAGACCGACCGCCATGCCGAATTTTTCCAGTCTGCTCATTGCGGACAAGTGGCATTGGCATTCCGATGTATCTGCAGCTCTTCCATAGCGCTGCTATCCAAGAATTGAGAATGTCGCAACATCCCACGCAGATGGATAAAGACCAAATCGAACAGAGATATTTACTCGGTTATGATTTTCCAGCGATGGTTCGACTCGCGTTCGGCACCGCGATTCTCGTTTCGTCGGTGCTGCTGATACCGGATACGGTAGCAATCATGCCAAGCTCCCACGGTCCCCTGGCGCTTTTGATCCGCGCCACCGGTCTGTGGCTAAGCGCTTTCATTCAATGGTCGCTAGGATTTTTGTGTATTCTACAACTCGCCGCTTTGATCAATCGTGGAATCGTTGTCGATAAAACTGGAATTCAAATCTCGCGCTTCTCGAAGAAGATTTGCTGGAGCGAGATCGTGGGCTGGAATGGTGAAGCTCGCAATGTAGTCTCACGCCTGATGCTCTCCAAGACTCCAGCATTTCGGATTCAACTCTACGTCAGTAACAAAGATAATGTCAAAGTGAGGAACCTTGATTCGCTCTTCTTTCAAAACGCTCAATTTGAATCACTGATGTATTTGATTTGCCGTTCGAGCTTTGGTTTTGTGCCGGACACCGCTCAGGTCACAATCTCCAGCGGCGTCGCGATGCAACGCGTACAAGCTGCACATCGCAAAGCGACATCGCGAGGAAAACTCTTCACCATCTACATAGCCGTTATGATGTTGCTGTTCACCGGTCGCAGCGCCGCACGCAACTATTTTTACAACGACGCGGCCCAGGCGATGAATCGATGTGAATATCAAATCGCAAAACGCGACTGCGAGATATCAATTGCAATCGACTCGAACTTTTCATATTCCCACGATCGTCTGGCCCGGTGCGAGTTTCGGCTACACAACAACAACGAAGCGGAAAAGCAATGGCTTGCCGCACTGCGTTTAAAACCTGACCTGGTCAGCGCCAAAGTAGGTCTGTCCAACGTCTGCATGGCTCGCGGACAATATAAGAGGGCTCACGAACTTTTAACCAGTGCTGTTCGTCTAGAGCCCCGAGATATAGCGGCATTTCTCAATCTCGGATATCTGAACATGAAATTGGGACGGCGAGACGACGGCATAAGAAGCATTGAAAGGGCAGTTAAACTGGCACCGCATGACTCCACGGTTCGAGTCTTATCCGCCGACGCCTTCTTAGCGGCCGGTCGCCGAGATCGGGCAGCCGATCTGCTCGAGGGCGTAAAAGAGAAAGACGTCGACCATGAGAAAAAGACGATCCTCAAGAGACTGCGCGCAGACCTGGGCGAGGAAAAGAAGAGCATATGAGCGTCAGAGAACAACACCCGGAGTCCTCATCCGAGAAACCTCACACAACCGCCATCAAGCAAAATTTTCTGGCAAACATTTCTCAAGTTGTGAGCTCGATTTCGACCGTGATCGGGCTGAGCCTCGCAGGTGCCACTATTCTTGGTGCCGCCTGGGTGGCTGTCGGATGGATGCGTTTCTACGGTATCGAAGTCGGTGTTCTTCCTATGGCACTACCTGTAGAACCATACGATTACAACAACCCATTTCTCGCGCTGATCGGCCGGGCCCTGGATTTTTACAACTGCACATTCCAGGGTAACTCACGATTCGGTTCTGGACTTGGCCTTATAACTGGTGCGAGCATCGCGCTGCTGCTTATCCCCGCAGGAAAACGCGCCGGCAGGATAGCAGGCGCACTAGTGGCGGGTGTGCTGGTTGGCGGTAGGGTTTCCTTAACTTTCACGAGCGACCCGGCACCATTCCTCGCAAGCGCCCTGTTAACAGCTCTGCTCTTTTTCGCTATCGAACAAGTGACGAGACAGAGACTACCGCTACTGCCCGGCGTCGAATACTGGCGCACCGCGATGCCCGAAGCCAGTGTTGTGCATGAGTAGGAACGTGAGTCAACGAGTGCCACTTTAGTACAATCCACCCGCTTTGGTAAATTTATGCTCAGATTGTTCGGAGTGTGGTATATGCCACAATTTGGAATTCAGCGCTAAACTCATGGTATGACTTCAGAATTCGACAAAATCGAAGACATAGAATCGATCGTCAAAGGTCGTTTTGACTTTAAAAAACGCTATTCCGACCTCGAAGTTCTCGGCGAAGGTGGAATGGGTAAGGTCTTTCGAGCGTACGATAAGAAGCTGGATAAGCTCGTTGCAATCAAATTCTTACATAGCCACGCCGACTTCAAGACTATTCTGCGATTTCAGCAAGAGGCTCGTGCGCTCAGCCGGCTGAGTCATCCATTCATCGTCAATGTCCTCGATTTCCAGCACTCCGAAGACGGTGAGCTTTTTCTCGTCATGGAATTTGTCGCGGGGAAAAGCCTCGAGTCCATGCTTCAAGAAAAGGGAACGCTAGTATTTGCAGACGCAATTAGATACACGATTCAACTGTGTGAAGCGCTAGAGCACGCACACTTGCGAGATATCGTCCATAGAGACCTGAAGCCCGGCAACATTCTAATAGATGCTGACAACAATGTCAGGATCCTGGACTTCGGACTGGCAAAGCTCTTCTCCTATGAAGATCCGTTTGGCACGATGACACGACCCGGTCAGATGATTGGGACACCGCTTTATATGAGTCCGGAGCAAGTCCTTGGAGACGCAACAGACTTGCGAGCGGATGTATATGGTCTCGGCACGATACTATATGCGATGCTGGCAGGACGAACACCATGGGACGGAGCGGAGCTCGTCGTCATGTTTCAAGAAAAGGTATACGGCGAGCCTGCATCTCTCAAGCCCTGGATTGGCGAAACAGTAACGGCAACTGCACTCGATAAAATTGTTGCCATCGCATTGCAACGGGACCCAGAACAAAGATTTCAAAGTATGAAACAGTTCCGGGAGGAGCTTTTGGGAATCGTCGAAAATCCCGTCGAGATGAAACAATTCATTGGGGGGACCGAAGTTCATAAACGGCAATGGCGAACAAAAAACAATGCCATCATTCTTGGTGTCACACTGCTTCTCGCTTCGGCAGGCTTAATGGAGCTCTATTCATTCAGTTCACAACCAATCAAAGCCACTTTAGCAAGTGTAGCAGGACCCAAGAGCGCGGACACCGCATATGGTGTTGTGATGCCAAAAACCATGGAAGCATCATCTGCTGCGGGACGGAAGCCCCCTAATCCGACTCGGAAAAATACGAAGGAACCGGACGAGATCCCTGGATACTTCAAACAGACAGAACGAAAGGATCAGCTCGGGTTTTGGTTTGCACAACCGTATATAAACGACGAGATGCTTGCCAATCTCGATCCAAGAATCCACGAACTTAGCCTCGAAGGTAATAAGTTAGTGACGGATAAGGGCTTGAAAGCGATTCCGCCTCAGCAGCTAAGAAAAATTGACCTTACAGAGACGAAGATGACCGACGAAAGTCTGAAAATAATTGGTCAGATGCAAAATTTGATGTGGCTCAGACTGAATAACACCGCCATCACCAGTAATGGCATCAAGAATTTAGCTCCACTTGGCCTGCACCTGGAGCGGTTTGACATCGATCAGTGCAAGGGATTTGACGATTCCAGTCTTCAATTTGCGCTCGCGACTTTTCCGAATATTTACGCACTTCATATCGGCGATACGTCAGTGACCAGGAGTGGTATCAGACTGCTCAGCGGACACGACAAGTTGCGTGAGGTCTGGCTGTCGTCGCTAGACGCCACCGACGACGATATAGAGGCGCTGAGCGATCTGAGACTGAGACTACTCGACTTATCTAGTTGCCCACAACTAACAAACAACATCTTCAATATTCTGGAAGAACAGGATCTCAAAGATTTAGCCTTAATAGATTGTCCCAAAATAACCGCAACTGGTGCCGCTGCATTTTTGAAACGACACCCGAATTGCAAAATTAGTTATCAAGACATGAAAGAGGCAGACAGCCTAACGGAGAGCGGTTTGCTCGATGCTCCGGAGCAACTTGAATAGCAACTGCGCCTAAGAGTTGAAGCCGTTCCAATCGGTAGTGTGTCGACTCCTATTTTGCGATCGCCGTCAACACCGGAACGAAGTGGCTCTCGTACCAACAGCCACAGGTGCCACGGTGCACTACGACGAATATTGTCTTCATTAGCCTAGCATTCGTCTTCTGCATTGACAGACTCATTGTTAAAACGGCCACCAGCCTTTTCTCTTGGTATCGGTGGTGGTGCCTCCGCTCAACGACGTTGCTGGTTTAACTATTGGTCGCAACGCCTCACAGTTTTCTTTTGCGGACTGGTATCTGTCCTCTCTTTATCTTTTGCATAGTCATCTTGACTCTCCACGCAGAACAAATTCCAACGCAACATCAACAACATACCACGCAAGGGTCGGGCTCTGCCCTCGATGCTGGCAAGACTCCATTCAAAACAGTTTAAAACAGAATCGAATTCGGCATCTGATTAGCGTACAATACTGAGTTCGTCGATTAACTACCGGCAAATAGCAGCCGCCGTCCTTCGCGTTGGAGCAGTGCATGAGCAATCGAGACAAATCTTACGACTTTATAGTCATTGGCTCAGGGATGGGCGGATTAACCTTCGCCAGCCTGATGGCGCAACTCGCTGGTAAGCGAGTTCTGGTTCTCGAACGTCACTTCAAGCTCGGTGGCTACACACACACATTCAATCGCAACGGCTATAGATGGGATGTCGGCATTCACTATGTCGGACAAATGGCCAAACATCAAGATTCAAGGCATCTTTTCGATCTGGTTACTCAAGCAAAAGTAGATTGGTTCAGAATGCCGGACAAATTCGATCAATTCGATTATCCAGATTTTTCTTTCTCCGTCGATGCCGATCCAAAAGTCTATAAAAATGACCTGATCAAGAAATTTCCAGAAGAGGCACAGGCAATCCGCAGGTTCTTCAAGGATGTGCGCCGGCTAGAGCAGTGGTTTAGAGACGAAATAGCTCAATCACTTTTGCCGCGTCCTGTAGGCTGTTTTTTTCGTAGCATCAACAAGGAAGAACGCGCGTTGGCGATGCAGACAAGCCAGAGCTATTTGGACAAAAACTTCAAATCAAAAGAACTAAAGGCTCTGCTCACTTCCGAATGGGGCGATTGTGGTCTGCCGCCTTCGAAAAGCCCGTTCGCGCTTACTGCACTAATCGTAAGTCACTACTTCGGTGGCGGCTATTATCCGATTGGAAGCGGCAAATCTATTGTCGATGCGATCGAACCGATCATCAGATCGCGCGGAGGTGATTGCCTGATCAATCATACCGTTAAGAGCATCATAGTCAAAAATGGCCGTGCCAAGGGCGTCAGCGTGTCGATTGAAAAAGAGTCGAGCATAGAAGAGAAAAACTTTTTTGCACCATTGATAGTATCAGATGCAGGAACGGCGATTACGTTCGGCGAACTGGTCCCATCGGAGTATCGGGTTAAGATGCAACCGCAAGTATCGGACGATATTTGCAGCATGATTACAGTCTATCTTGGACTCAAATCAAGCCCCGAAGCCTTGGGTTTTAAAGGCGAAAACCATTGGATCTTCGAGTCATACGATCACAACTCGATGTTTGACAATACACTGGCATCCCCTGACGGAAAGGCTGGTGGCTGTTTCGTATCGTTCCCTTCTCTGAAAGATCCAACTGCAAAAAAACACACAGCCGAAATAATTGGCTTCCTCAAATTCGAAGAGTTCGAAAAGTGGGCTGAAACAAAATGGAGATTCCGCGGCGACGACTACAACGAGTTTAAAGAACGGTTGATGAACACACTGATCGCCCTCGTCGAAAAAAGATTTCCTGGATTCAAAGATTTGATCGACTATGCCGAGCTCTCAACACCGCTGACGGTGAACAGCTTCACTGGTCACCACCGAGGCGCTATATATGGTTACCCAATGACTGCAGAAGAGTTTTGCAAACGAGACTTCGATCCCAAGACCCCAATCAAAAACCTCTATATGACAGGTTCCGACGTCGTCAGCTTGGGCATAATGGGCGCGCTCATGGGTGGAGTAGTCACCGCCAGCCACATGCTCGGCGCTACCGGTTTTCTCACCATAACTGGTGCAGCGAAGCAGTTGGCGAAGCGGCTAGAACTAGAAGCGCAGCAGCAGTCCAATTTGGCGGATTCTGCTTCGCCGCTCGAATCGTCAGTTAGCTCGCGCACTTCGACAAATGTTTATTCAAATCAAAGTGATCGCGTGGAAGTGAAATAGCTTGCCATCAGGTAGCCTTGTCGGGTTAGTTAGCGAATCTCGGGTTGACAGCCGGCGCGAATCTCGGGTTGACAGCCGGCGCGAATCGTCGGTGCGAAAGTCTGGCGCGATGAACATCCTTTCCGGCATCCGACTTCAGTGACGATGACTCAGTTCATGAGCACTTGCGAGAACATCGCGTTGTTAGTCATGAAATGCAAATGCGGATCAGTTGACTAGATTAAAACTACAGTTCTCAGCTCATTAATTTTTGCGATCCTTGAAATACAGGTAGGCTGGGGCTTTGAGATAAATAGATCGCAAAAATTCGACCTTCGGGTCCCTCGTCATCAACAATGTTGCAACTATTGATATCTACAGTTGAAATGGGTTTGGGGGAACCAGGAGTGACCAATGGGTGACGGTCGACCTTTAGTTGATCAAGCCGAGCAATACGCGCCGGTCTCTCGGGTACAATCCGCCGCTGAGCAGCTCTGGTTTTGCGCCTATGAACCACTGATGCGAACAAAAGAAAAAGGTGGTACCCAAAAGGACAAAGACAGAGAACAAGACCAAGACACTGACACTGACACTGAGAAAGATACAAGTACTGAGCAGGATACGAGCACTGAGCAAGACGCAGGCACTGAGCAGGATGCAGGTCCTGAGCCCGATGCAAGCACTAATAATGGCACGACGGTCGATGATGCCGCGGTCGTCTTCTGTGACTTGGAGACGGACTCTGGCGGTGATGACAACAACAACAACAACAACAACAACACCAAGTTAGCAGCTTCAACCGATTTAGCATCCAAAGGAGACGCGGAGGCGGTCAAAACAATTACCACCGCGCTGTTGGAGACTGGCTCGGATTCGGAACACGGACTGAAGGCTCTCGATATTCTGACAGGAAGAGCCGGTACCGATCAGTCGGCTCGTGATGCGCTCATGACGTTGTCGCAACGCTCTCCCGAAGAGCGCAACCGCGTGCTCGACTCACTGAAGAAACAGTTTTTTTCCGAAAAAAATCCACAGGTTCTGAGTCCAGACTTACTGCCGACCATAACTGCGGTCACTCTAAACGACAAAGAATTGACCGCGAAATCGCCCAAGGATGCAATCGAGGCTCTCAAAAAAGCCGGCGACGGAGGCAATAAGTCAGCGGTAGAGCTACTTGCGCTAGCGAGTTTAGGAAAACCTGCCGGGCCACGCGCAACACCTGCAGAGGTCAAAGTTTCCGATCTGTCGAAACAGGCCGCTCTTTCATTGCAGGAAGTCGCCCAGTCAGAATCGCTCAGTCCAAATATTTCGCGGCGCTACTCAAGCGATGTTTTGACCACGGCGATGAAAGTGTACGGCGAATCGGCGCCCATGGCGTCCGCTTCGCCAGACAAGAGCATCTTGCTTAACGCGATCTTTAACATACGCGGTTCAGATTACTCGCGCTCCCCGATGCCTGACGCTAAGTCACCTG
>JAIERK010000200.1 GCA_019746975.1 Candidatus Obscuribacterales bacterium | reverse complement strand
TCCGCGCTCGTTTCTCTCCGCGTTGATTGCGCATAGCAAGTTCAGAAGCAATTTGCCTGGCTGCCAAGCGTTCGAGCCGCATATTTAGTTGTAAGGATGTGGAAGGGGGCTCGGTTTCTGATGAACCAGCCCCCACCACAACGTTATGTCTTTGCTTTGCCCATTGTGATGGCGAGACAAAAACTCTGTGATAGCCCATTCTCGTTCTTGCTCGTAGCCATAGCCGAGCGCCGGCAGGCTATACAAGCCTCTCGTATGTCTTTGTCCGTACTGGCGGTCACAGCAATGAATTGGTATCCGCTGCCCAGTGCCCATTGCCATCTCGCGGATCTTGGGAGTCCACTTTCTTACACATACCTTGCCATTAGACGCAAAGACACAGAAGAAACTATTCTCGCTGCTGTTTTTCGTTAGAACAATTGAAAAATCATTTTGAATACCAATGATAGAATTTAGAGTCTTCTAAGTTAGTATCACTGGAGATACCATGAAATCCAGGCGCAACGTGCTTTTCATCAGCGCTGATCAATGGCGCTTCGAATGTCTCTCGGCGATGGGACATCCATTCGTCCAGACTCCGAATTTAGATGCACTCGCCAAGGATGGCGTGCTCTTTCGCCAGCACTTCTGCCAAACAGCTCCTTGCGGCCCCGCGAGAACAGTTATTGAAACAGTGGGGAACAGGTTCGTAGAACGAGTGGTGTTGAGAGAATCAGAACTCGCAGAGGTCTGATTTCGGTGTACCCTCAGTTACGCTTCCAGATCTGCCACCATTTGCGGCTGTCCTTCGGCGATTCTTCTGCGACTGGCGTTTCTGCCGGCGTGGGTTTGTCGATCACCGAATACGGTACTATCGTGGTGCCGTTGAATCGGACAGTTGCCCTGGCTTTCGTTGGCAACTTGCCGTCAGATTCAACGATAATCTGGTAGCGTCCCGGTGCAACTTTCAACTTTTCGGTATGGTAAACAGTCTCAATTCCCCGTTCATCAAAAAGTGTCACATTCAAAGATGACACATCCTTGTCCGGCCTGATTTCGACAGAACCGAAATAGAAGGTAGAGTAGAGCCAGACGAACAGGGTGGTCAAAGCAGCCACAATCGTCAGGATTTTGGACGCGAGACCTAGATATGTATCGGCAGTTTCGACTTTCCCGCGCTGTTTCGTTGCGACAGTAGTCTCTTTAGTTGCTTGTTTAACCATAAATCGCCTCAAGTGAAGCGACAAAATTCTAGCAGATGACAACAGTCATAACTGAAAAAATCATGTCTTCATGAAGTTAAGTCCAACCATAGCAAAGCCGCCATCCATGCTTGAACAGTCTCTCAAAAACTCCTTAACAGCGTTAAGTGATATTCATACTCACCGACGCTCAAAGTCCAGTTGGAGATATCTCTTGCGAGCTAGATATTTGATGTTGTCCGGCACATTCTCGAATGCCACCCGTCCGGGTTCGTAGCCTTGCTCAGAAGCTTGCAAGAAGAGGAGGGCCGAGCGAAGCAGATCCTTATGCATACCGATTCCACGCTCGCAGCATAAGCCTAGCCAATACACTGCTTCTTTCTGCCTACGTTGTGTAAGTTCTTCAAACAAGTTGATCAAGCGAACAAATCGATTTTGAAATCCATCTTCCTGCCAAATCGTATCTTGCGGAAAATGAATTCGAGCGCTCTCTTCCAGAAGCACTTTCGCTCGCGGCTTGTTAACAGCGATATTCTTTCCTTCGATCAACTCAAGCGCGAGATTCCACTGCGCGAACCCGTCTCCTAATTCTGCGGCTCGACCCAGCCATGATAAGCCCAGGGATGGATCATGCACTCCCGAATTCGATTCGATTAATGCAACACCAAGAAGTGCCTGAGCCCTTGGCTCCTCCAGCTCAGCGGATTTTCGCAACATGTAAGCAGCATCTTCAGAATTTTTGTCCAACAACAAACCTCGATTGCGCAGCGCCGAGAGGAAGAGAAGTGAGTCTCTGCTACCTGCTTCTGCCGACCGGTTCAACCATGTCAACGCCAGCATTCGCTCCGCTTCGCCAGCGTGTTCGTGAAAGTCATCCAGGGACGGAAAGTCTTTGTTCGTCTCATCACACCACCACGTCAGAAGCCGTTCTCGTTCGTTCTTGTTAAAATTCCTCATGGATAGAGCGCGACCGAAAAGATATTGCGCTTCCCGATCTCCAAGCTCGGCCGCCCGGAGATACCATCCCAATGCCTGATCAAAATCGCGTCCTTCAGGGTTGGAGCTGCGAAAATACTCTGCGACTGCCACCATAGCCTTAATGTTGTCACGCTCCGTGCTCAAGAGCAAAAAGCCGAGTGCGTCAGGTGGAAATATGCCAGCAGCGAAGGACCGCCGCAAGCACGCGATCAGGCACGTTTCAGCGATATTGCTACCAGAGTCATAGGCGTGACGATAGCAGTCAGCTGCCACCATGAGATCGGTGGATACACCGAATCCACGCTCATAACACCTGGCTAGAATAACAAGCGCGTGTTCGTGACTCTGATCAGCCATCAACTTCAAAAGCAAAATGATCTCTCGCAACGGTTTCGAAGGTGATAGTGAAAGCAAGACACGAAGTTCGGCGTCAGCAGCCTGACTGACCACCAGATCGCTTGTGGTAAACAGCCAGCTCTTCAATTGCTCGGCATCAACAGCTCCAATCGAAGCAACGTCACGAATATCCTTGAGCTTTTCATCGGCAAGTTCGCTGCCCAACTCAACTGCACGTTCCAGCCACAGCAGGCCCTCTTCTACGTCTCTGGCCGTTCCGTCACCGTTAACAAGACAGAGCCCGAGTTCGCACGCAGCGCCTCCATGTCCAATCGACGCAGCGCGCCGATAAAGATTCACAGCCAGCACCGGATCTTTGTTGACACCATCACCGAAGAAATAACAGTTAGCGAGCAAATACAAAGCACCTTCATTGTCGCCGTCCGTTGCCAGAGCCGCAATAAGCCAGGAGACCGCCTCCGATAGCTTGACCGATGTTCCGATACCATAGTATAGGCACCGCGCGTAGTTGCTTTGCCCCAACGAATGACCGCTCTCTGCAGCACGCCGATACCAGTGAATCATTTCGCTGAGATCGCTCGGAATACCTCGATCGCCCTCCAAGAGACAGGCGAGATTTACCATAGCGCTGCTCACTCCCTGCTCGGCAGCCTTCCGGTACCAATGGACTGCACGTTCCGTGTGCTGCTCCATAAAGTCACCGAAATCGTAGCAAGTACCGAGCTCAAACTGTGCCTGACCATAGCCGGCGTCCGCCGACTTGATAAGCCACCTCATCGACTCGGGCTCGTCTTTCTCGACAATCTCACCTTCGCGTTGCGCCATCGCAAGGAAAAACTGAGCCGCGCTGTGTCCTTGATTGGCAGCAGAGGTTAAACTCTCAGGGTCCATAGCATCGAATGGATTCGATGTAGCAATCTGAAGGGTATCGGTTGTTTCCATCGCCGAATAGCTGCTCCACAAAGCAAGGAGAGCTTCTTCCAGGTCGGCTCGCACCTCCATGACATTGGCATAACGCGCACTCGAATTTTTCTCGAGACACTTGAAGATACAACTCTCTAACACCGCTGGCAGTACCAAGCCAGGCGCCATGTTGGCAATCGGATTCGGCTGCGCAGAGACATGCATACTCAACGCTTCGAAGGCATTGGAAGCTGAATACGGCAGACCGCCTACAATGACGCGGTACATGATACAACCTAATGAGTAGATGTCGCTTCTGGCGTCAAACTCGCGATCGAGGCATTGCTCGGGACTAATATATGCCGACGTGCCTTGCAGTCGCCCCAGATGGCTCAGGTTCTGGGTTACGCCATCATATGCCAGATACTTTGCCAAGCCAAAATCTATCAGTTTGACAAGATCATGGCCATGATTGTCTCGCGCCACCATGACGTGTGACGGTTTCAAATCCTTGTGAAAAACACCCTTCTCATGGGCATATTGCAGCGCGTTTGTAATACACAGAAAGATCGGAATAGCTCTTGCCGGGTCAATTCTTCCTTCTCGAAAAACCATCTCCTCCAAACTCTCACCATTTACATAGTCCATGACCAGGTAAACGAATCCGTCCTCCGCAACACCCACGTCGAGAACAGAGACGATATTGTCGGAAGATAGTTTGGCTTCGAGCTTAGCTGCCTTGAAAAAGAACTGCTCCAACCGAGCCACTTCGCTTTCCGGTCCATCCGCCACGAGAATCTTTAACGCACAAACACGATTGAGCTCCGTTTGAACAACTTTGTAGACCACGCCAAGAGCGCCCTCGCCCAGCACGGAGACAACTTCGTACTTCTTGCTGACTACTTGCCCTACGAGGTTTTCAGGACGCAAACCAAGTTCTCCCAAAACACGAGGACCGTTTTCCTTCGATCCGTGCATTATCCTCCACAGACGCGGTATATTAAAACCTAGTTTCTGATAGTTTAAAGCTATGACAAATTGGGACAGACAAAGTCGCATAGGTATGGTCGTCCACGAAAGAGCTTGAAGCATGCATATCAAGTTATCCAAAGACGAAGATTTATCCAGTCACGCCTTCATTCGCGAGGCCACTCTGGAAGATGCAGAACAGCTCCACGAGCTAGATGAGTCCCTCGCCGAGGAGATAGACATCCACATCCCTATGGATTCAATAGGGACGGCATCGGACTATGTACGTTCGATAGTCCGGTCGTTGTCCAACTCAAGGAACTCGCTATTTCTAGTCGCGGAGGTAGACGGACATATAGTCGGCAGTCTCAAATGCACCGGATACAGACAGCGAGCATTCAGACATGTGGCCACGCTAGACATCGCCATTCAAAAAGAGTTTAGAGGCATGGGGATAGGCACAGCCTTGATGAAGGATGCGGTGCGATGGGCAAAGGAAAAGAGCACGATAAAACGTATCGAGCTGTTCGTATACGCCAGCAATGACGTAGCGATCAAACTCTATCAGAGCGTCGGCTTTGAAGTCGAAGGACTCAGAAAGAATGGACTTTGCCATCAAGGGCGCTATGTCGACTACTACATGATGGCACTTCTGCTCTTTTGAGGGCACCAGTTCAACCGCAGCCATTGTTGGCGGAAACCTATGAGGCGACTATGAGGCGACTATGAGGCGACTATGGTTTCGCCAAATCGGTTTTGAGAATCGAACAAGATCACAGTGGAAGGAACGCTCTCCAAGTCGTCGCCCGTTTCTTTGATGAAACAACGAATGTGCCCAGATTCGCATATCGGCTCGACGATCTGGATTCTGAGTCTGACAATGCCGATTTGTGCGCCATGAAAGTTATACGTAACTCGAACCTGACGCTTGAAGTGTTATATGACGCCGAATCACTCGATCGCTATTGAGACCAAGAAGTCGCAATGGTGACTGTCAGGGGATTGCTCGAACGGGTATGATATGTTTGGAGCAAAAATAATACTTAGCAACCAGGCCTGGATTTCGACCCCTTACATGCACGCCGCGACAGATCTCAACACCTACTTCGGCTCCGTCGGATGGTTGGTCGATCGCGCAAATCCGACCGGCAAGGTCTTGGGCTCCGTCTGGCTGATCAAGAGTCAAATTGCTATCTGCTGCACACATGTTCTGATTCCGTACTTCGATACACCCGAAGCTCTCGGAGTCGAGCTTCCCCAGGTCGGCAGGAAATTTAGCGTCAGCGAAATTTTGCCGCATAGCTATTTCGATCCCTGGCTTGTGAAGAGAACATACCAACAAGCACCACTGTTTCCTAATCATAAATTAGCCGTTGAGAAAAACAACTTGTCTGCATTGCTTCTCAATGCAAATCCTCCTCCGCTGGAGAAGAGTGTTGCCGATCGCGTAGCCAGAGCACTGGCGCGCAACATGCCGGAGGAAGAATCCACGCTGGCGGGCTCCGCCACACGAGTACAGATAACTTCGATTCTTCAAACCCTTTTGAGCAATCGCAACCAGGGAACGCTCACACTTTTCGATTCGAGGAACTATCCGGTTGCCAGATTTTTCTTGAAGGACAATCAGGTAACTCACATCCGGTTCATCCATCTTCGGAATGAAGACGCCCTCTATAAGCTGTTGACTTCAATCAGCGACGAAGAGAGCTTTCAATTCACATTTACATATGACTTCGAGCCGGAGTGGACGAAAGGATTCGCTGCCATCGAGAAGAGCACGACCGGGTTGTTAATGGACGCCTACAGCCGTTTGGAGAGTTATACTCAAACGATGGAAGAGTTCAAGAGCCTGTCGGTGGTAATATCACAGGCGGTGCCTAATCTCAACTTAGAACCTATGACTCCGGATATGAGACCAGCTGTAGCTTGCACCTGGAATCATCTGCGCCACGGCATTCCCTTGCAGCGACTTCTGCGCGCATGCAACTTTGATGGTGCCACCATAATGTACTCCGTCAAGTTTTTGAAAGAGACAGGCCAAATCAACCTGACCGAAGCTGCCCCGCCCGACCACATGGATTTGAGCAAACTCGAGGTCGCCAACAACTGTTCTCTCGACAGAGGAACCCCGATAAGTTCGATCAGTATTGATCCAGACACTCGCCTCCCTGTGCTCGAGACTGGCTTCATCCTCGACTTTTTTCCAGAAATCGGCGACGGACATTACGTCCACTCCTTGGGCTTACCACCTTCCGCAGCAGGAAGCCCGTTGATAGCGAATGGCGAAGTCGTTGGAATTCATTGCGGAATTCTGACTGAAGGCGTGGATGCATATGCCGAGTGGATTCACCCGTCGCTCGCGATCGGTGCCGATCATGTTTATCACTGCCTCGACATAAGCCCTCTGAAGAAAACAAATGAGGTTATTGCCACCGTCGCCGCGCACAACGTCGGCGAGCGACTGAGCGAAAAAGCTAAGAAAGAGCTTAAAGAGGAACAGACATCCTCTGACCTCGAGCCCGTACCCACAGGTCCCATCCTGCCGCCTCACGCGCCCGACATGACCTCGGGCTGGTCCAGGACATCTCTTGCTCAAGAAGAGTACGCTGCCCGAGAAGCCGCGCATGCTGCCAGCTCACCGGCGGATCAAGGGCCTAATAGCGACAATCACAAGGACTCCAATCGACGAGCCGAAGACAGACTGCGCTCCATGGAAGAAGTCAAACCCACATCGGTCTCGTCCGATGAGCTGGTCGATACCGGCAACTTTCAGCGAAAGAAGCCGACCGGATTTTTCACCGCCATTGGTGCCATGTTCAAAGGCAAAGGCGGCGGTCTGGAGAATGACAAAATCGAGATAAGCCTGTTGCGACAGGGCTTGGATTCGGACAAGTTCGACAAAGTACCTCACACATCGATAGTACGCTCAGGGGATCTTGTGCGTGTAAGATTGCGTTTGCTCGCCAACAGTTATGCGGCAGTATTGCTCAAGACAAGCACTGGAGGCGAGCCCGTGAGGCTTGTCTATCCGGAATCACCCACTCATGAGGATCAATTGATCAAAGGGCAGGCTCTGGACGTCCCGCAGCACTTCACCGAAGCATCGAGCCTGGGTAGAAAAAAAGCGTTCAACGGAATTCCTGTCGGCTCCGCCAGTGGTGCCGACTCGGTAATGGTTATTACAGGAAATCAGCCGATGGTGGTTCGACTCTTCGAGCTAGGAGTTGATCGCGTGTTCAGCTATGTGACCAAAAGTTTGAATGGTGAAACAGCAGGTCGCTTCTACGTCAATCGCTTCGAGATTCAGAAAGCCGAAGTCGATACCAGCGAGTCGCCCAACATGCTCAGCATCTGCGTTTTTCAACTGCGACACACAGACTAACTGTCTCTTGGATTCGCTCACTTGAAAACGCGCTGGTCAGGCGTATCGCTGCTGGTTCGAATTCATCTCTGAGAAAAACAGTGCTGCTATACTGTGCCTGTTTCTAGCACAGATAAATAGGGAGCACGTCAGTCGATGAAACCGAAAACGGCAACCGCACTTGTTGTAACCTTGTCCGTCGTCTTAGCCTGCAGTCTTCCTTGTGACGCAAAAAAATGGACTGTCACCGAAAGATTGGTGAAAATCTCCAAAGAGATTGATGAAGGTAGGACCGGCAACGAGCTCACGACAAAGCAAGTCGATGACCTCAAGAAAGAAGTCCAGGACATCAAAGATCGGATGGAGAAAATGAAGTCGAAGAACGCTGGCAAATTAAGCATTCCAGACACCAACAAAGTTCACAAAGAACTCAATGATCTCAGCGTAAAGACGCTCAGACTCCGCCTCGATAACGTCTACAAGACCTAAATCTCACCCGAAGTCAATTTGATGTAGGTAGCCAGTCGTTTCGCTCTGCGCTCGGTTTGCGATCAAAGTGTAGTGTTGGCACCCAGTGAATTTTATGCGACCAACTACACTGCCACCGCATTTGATAGCACTTTCGTGACAAGTGCTTTGGCCTGCTCCTGGATCTGTTGCAGATGCTGTTGTCCTTGAAAGCTTTCGGCATAGATTTTGTAAACGTCTTCTGTGCCTGACGGTCGAGCTGCGAACCAGCCGTTCTCTGTGACGACTTTCAGACCGCCGATAGGAGCATTATTGCTCGGCGCTGTCGTCAACTTCTCCAAGATCTTCTCTCCGGCGAACTCAGAGTCTTTGATTTGATCGGCGGATAGCTTCTTGAAGCCAGCCTTCTGCTCTGCGGAAGCAGGCGCTTCCATGCGTTCGTACACCGGCGCGCCGAATTCTTCGGTGAGCGCAACATAGTGCTGATGTGGATCTTTCCCAGTCTTAGCGAGAATCTCGGCGCTCAATAGCGCGAGAATAATTCCGTCTTTATCGGTAGTCCAGACACTTCCGTCTTTTCGCAGGAAGGAAGCGCCAGCACTTTCTTCACCACCAAATCCTAGCGACCCGTCAAGCAGTCCGTCGACGAACCATTTGAATCCGACCGGCACTTCCACCAACTTGCGTCCAAGACGATTAGCGACCCGGTCAATCATGCTGCTGGAGACTACCGTCTTACCGACTCCGGCATCCTTGCGCCAGCCCGTACGAGACTTGAACAGGTAGTCTATTGCCACAGCGAGGTAATGGTTGGGATTCATCAGACCGGATGGGGCGACGATCCCATGCCGATCATGATCGGTGTCATTAGCGAATGCGATATCGTACTTGTTCTTCAATTTGAGCAAGCCTGCCATCGCATATGGTGACGAGCAATCCATCCGGACCTTACCATCCCAATCGACATGCATGAAGGAGAATGTAGGATCGACAGACGAGTTGACGACCTCAATCGGCAGATTATACTGCTCGATGAGGCTCCCCCAATAGGCGACACCGGCTCCGCCAAGTGGATCAACTCCACACTTGATCGATGCCGCTCTGATCGCATCCAAGTCGAGTACAGACTGCAACTCCTCGATATAGAGCCGAGCAAAGTCGAAGCGCTGAGTAGTTGAAGCCGCCATAGCAGCACTGAAAGAAACTCGATTGACCCCATTCAATCCGTTAGCGAGAAACTCATTTGCCTTGTTCTCAACCCAGGCGGTGATGTTGGTGTCGGCAGGTCCACCGGACGGAGGATTATATTTGAAACCACCGTCTGCAGGCGGATTATGCGAAGGCGTGATGACGATTCCGTCGGCAAATCCGCTTTTGCGCCCTTTGTTATAGTTGAGGATAGCAAGTGAGATAGCCGGTGTCGGAGTATAGCCACCTGCGCTGTCAATCATGACCGTGACGTCATTGGCAGCAAGCACGCTCAAGGCACTCGCGAAGGCCGGCTCCGAAAGAGCATGCGTATCGATGCCCACATAGAGCGGACCTGTAAATCCTTGCTCTTTGCGATACAGACAGATGGCTTGAGTGATAGCGAGGATATGCTCCTCGTTGAACGCTTTCTTGAATGCAGAACCTCTGTGTCCAGACGTTCCGAACGCCACCCGTTCTGCCGGAAGACTGACATCCGGCTTGTCAACGTAATACGCCGTAATCAACTTCGGTACATTGACAAGCATCTCAGGTTTTACCGGTTGTCCAGCAAGCGGGCTCAACATCACGAATCTCCTAGGAAAAACTACGGGTCGCGCTATGCGACCGCACCGGGAAGGAGCGTATAGTTTATCACCTATTTTGCCTCGGCGCTCTCGCGCGCACGTGCTTCACGTCCCGCCTGGATTATCTCGGCAAGCCGTCCTCGACCGAGATCCGAGTTGATGACATCGCCAAGGCGGAGTATGGTCAAGCCCTGATAATAGCCATTCGGATTGCCCGGCAGATTCATGAAACTGCGCATTCTATCCCACGAGGGATGATCGTGGAGGTTCCACGACAAGGCATTCTCGCCTTTCAAAGGCAGTCCTTGACGATGGGCTTCCTGACCGACCCACACGCCGAGCGAATAAGGCATAGATTGGATGGCAGGTCCTTCGTGGCCATCACTCATCTCTAGCGCGGTGAAGTGAGGCACGACTCGAGACTTGGAGCCAGGTGGTTGAGCGTCCTTGAACATCTGCAGTATCGGACGATAGCCTCGACCGGCTGCATCGGAACTCCAATCAGCCCGGCTGGTAGTGATTAAGCCGGCCGAAAGTTCAGCGAGGCGATCGCTGAGGTAAACGTCATTGCCGTTACGATTGCCGACTCGCCAGTGAATACCCGGCATCTTGGCACCAATATCGATACCAGCAAATGGTGCGCCTTCGGAGGCGAAAACATCGAATGCGGTGCCGAGAACCTGCTTACCGTGGTCGGTCAATGATTTATGATACCAATCGATAAAGTCACGACCATATTGCGTGTTGTGATGTTTGCCTTCTGCAAAGAACTGTCCGGGGTCTTTCGGAGGACCGATACCTTCACCGAATTCACCTCCCCATGCAGTCTTCACCTTGGCGGCATCTCCGTATTTGGCGATAGCAAAATCCTGGAAGGATTTGATCGCGCTTTCCGAATAGCATTGCAACGCACCTCGAGTCGGATAACCACTGCCTTTATCGTGAGAATTGTACGATGGGTAGCGAAGCTCCCCAGCCGGTCCCAGGCTGACGTTAATCTCCGAGATGTTCCCTCGTTTGCCGGAGTAGTGTCGTTGAAACTCTTCCATCAGCATTCTGTATCGAGGCAACGCCAGTGGAGTCGCCCAGGCAGAGACATATTCCGAACTTACATTGCCCTGCTCGCTCTTATATTTTGCGTAGTCAGGATTGCTAGAACCGGCTTTCGCTGCAAGATGATTCCAAACCCAGAAAGGAACAGGGACGTGCACGTTGTCACCAACGTTACCACCACATTGATGCATGGACAGGATGGGCACCCACTTCAACCCGTGATTCTGGATTCTGGCGGCGAGTTGATCGTAGTAGTTCCAACTGTATTGACCCGGCTTTGTTTCGACTAGACCCCACCACACGTCAGTGCTGACCGCATCTACACCTATTCGCTTGGCGTTCGCCAGATCGCGATCGAACCGATTCCATTCTTCCTGTGCCTTTGGATCGTTCGGATTGTCGACATTGCCTATCGCCAAGGGTGCCATTACATTCATCGTGAGGTCGGGACGACCGAGCTTGACGAGTTTTCCTAAAGGTTTGTAGGTTGCTGGATCGGCCTTGTACGTATTTTGATCGAGGAATCGCAATCGACCGTTCGCGCCTAGCTCCATCCAGACTGGTCCAGTGGACTCAGGGAAAACATGTTGAGCGCGTTGCTCAGGCGGGAGCCTATCGGCATTGCAGGTAGCAATCAAACTCTTTGCTGGATTGAGCTTGACTCCGTTGGAATCAGCTGGGGCTGATTCAGGTTTGTGGGTGACAAGAAGATTCTGTTCTGCACCTTTTCTGTTGAAGAAGAGGACTCGTTTAAGCTCACGCACGGTGGTGGTAGCTTCAGAAGCCTCATTGTTCGCGAACTTCTGCAATCCGGTCTGATCGCCGGTTACGACGAATTCTCTCTTTCCAGGCTCTTGCCTCAGACCGGTCGCGGTAAGCAAACTCTTCGTCGTACCGACCGGATCACTGATCCTACGATGCATAGAAGAGTAGAACGCCGGATCGGAAAATTTAATTCCAGCACCAGCACCCAATCCGCCCACCGCGCCATCCAGCCCGGCATGCTTCAGAACTTTCATTACGTTTAGATCTTCGCCGGCGGCCTGCTGTCTGACAATTTCTCGAGAGCCACCATTAACGACACCAAATGAGGCCCCCATGGTCATTCCGCCGGCCAGACTGTTGCGCTCCAGTGCACGACCAGTCAGACGATTCGCGCTGCCAAACAACGTCTCCCCGGCTGCGAATGTGACACCATCAAATACCCACACAGTCGGGTTTAATACTTCCTGTTTTAAACGTGCGGTTCCAATATCAGGGCGGAAAAGCATCTCTCGACTGAACACAACCTCAGATCCACGGCTGATCATGCCGAGTGCGACGCCTTTAGTCGGTGCAAATTTGAGATTTTGCGAACTCGCGGTGAACAACTTGCGCATGGTGGCGCCTTTGGCTCCACCCAGAGCAAAGTCTATTGTCCCGTTGATAGGATCGGCATCTGTTTTTACCTGATCCAAACCATAGAGAGCAATCGCGCTGTACATTCCGACCTTGGGGCCGGCAAACAAACTGGCGGTCTTCAAAAACTCTGCGGCATAATGATCGACGTTTTCGCGAGTTTTTTCATCCGAAATCACGGGCGAGATGGCCGTGTCTATTGCCGCGTGAAGCATGCTAGGCGCAGGCTTTTTGGGTTGAAAGTCGGCAATCGAGTAGTTGGTTATGCCATTGTGGAAAAAACGATAATAGTCAAAACGCTTGTTAGGAGGCGCTGAGAATGTCGATTGGATCAGAGGCGACTCCGAAAGGTTGCTCAGGTTGCCTCGAGCAACAACGGGCACCTCTTTTGAAGTCTCCGCTGGAACAAGTGCGGAAGAAGTCTCCTCACGCTCATTTGGCTTCTTTTCGGAAGCCGTGTTCTTGTCACCCGGTTCCGCGGACCGAGGCCGCAATTTGTCCGAGGTAACGAGTTGTATTTCAGGAAGCAGATTCCCTGCCGTCCCCAAACCTTCCTGCCTTGCAATCAAACCGCCAATGAGTTTGGTGCCAATTGGTGCCCCTCCTGGGGAAATGCGCATTGAAGAGCTCTCTGACATCAATGTCAGAGCTTCAGAGCGGAGAGGCGAAGGTTTTTTCGGAGCTATGTCCGGGGGAGAGGCGAAGTTAGTGCTAACACTAACATCCGCCATCTGCCACCACCTGCGATGAACGATTGGGTTCGCTCAATCGTCGAATCTGATCAAATTTCCAACAGAATATGCCAGAGTTCATATTTGAGATACCTGAGTGAGAGCGTGTGGGTGCGGGGCGCGCGAACGCTTACCGGCATGTCGATGACACACCGTTAGAAATACTCGTATAGAACCAAGCGCTCCGGGCGCACGTGGTCCTCGCTCGTACGTCGCGTTGTTAATGCAACAGGGGCGCACGAAGCTACGGGTTTCAAACCCTTGAATTTGTTAGGAGCGAGCTGCGATGTAATATTACTACATAAAGTTTCGTATGATCACCATGGGAATTACCCCACTGAAAATCAGAATTAATTAGCGATATTGCGGCTCTCCATCAACGATTCGAGGGGAAAGCAATGATTAGGCGCTGATATCGTCGATACTGCTAACTGGAGTAACTTCGACTTTAGATGCCTTCACTTGACAAAAGTGAACGATCACGTAGGCGAGAAATGACAGAGCCGTTGACGTGAGCGAAAGAGAAAATCCGAGAGAGTCGAACAACGGTAGCGGTTGGAGAAAATGCTCCCATCCCATAACGTATTGCGGCAACCAGACTCCGGCTCCAACCACGATGGCCGCAATAGCCGGCTTATCATTGCGAGGCTGTGTATAAACCCCGAATGCGAGCGGGACGAAAAGCGATACCATCGTTGCAGAGTAGGCGTTCTCCAGAAGAGCAAAGGCACCTTGACCGGAGTAAGCCATCGCCAAACTGGCAATGGCAATGAAAACAACACACCATCGATTAAGCGTCAGTGCCGGAATTTTGATGAACGGAAGTTTTAGAAGAAGATTCTGGGCAAGCACCGTCGCTGGAGAAAGGATGGCACTGGTGATAGTGGCAAGCACCGCGGACATAATCACGACGACAAAAATCACCGCCATGATCGGATGGAGAAAAGCGTTGGCGAGAAATGGCAGAACAGATTCGGAAACCTGATCTTTGTAGTAGGCACCAGCAACCAGTCCAAGCAGTACAGGCAACATTCCAAATAAGATATAAACAACGCCGGCAAGAACACAAGCTCGCTGGGCTGTTTCTGCGCTCTTGGAGGCAAAGACGCGCTGCATCAAATCCTGCCCGGGAATATTACCAAGAGCACCAGCACACAAGATCGCCATCCAGTCCCAGAATCGGCTTGGTGTCTCTGTCGGAATCCACACGAGCTTTTCCGGCGATGTCGCCTTTATCGTATCTATGACGCCATTGTATCCAACGATAGCATCGCCATGACCGAGGCCGGTCAAGACATTGAATGTAAGTACAACCAAACCGATCAAAACGAGAGTAATCTGCACAGCATCGGTGAGAGTGACGGCCCACATGCCACCAAGCAAAGTGTAGCCGGTGCCGAACACGGCTATCAAAAAGACACCGACTTCTATCGGCAGATTGAAGAACAGCGCAAAGACTTGTGCCAGCGCGACGAATTGCGCGGCGATCCATCCAAAGTAGCTCGGAATCATCACCAACGCAGACAAAACCTCAGCTCGTGGACCAAAGCGCCTTCGAAAGAAATCGCACAGAGTGAGCAGCCCCATGCTCCACATTGGTTTGGCAAAAAAGATACCGGCAATAATAAGGCACAATCCGGATCCAATCGGATCAAGTCCGGCTCGCTCCAACCCTCGCTTCGACACCTCCGTGCAGACGGTCAAAACAGTACCTGCGCCGAACCAGGTCGCAAGAATTGTCGACCAGGCGAGGAAAAGCGGCAGCCGACGCCCTGCAACAATGTAGTCCTCGGTATCCTCGACCTTCTTCGTCGCCACTATGCCGATGACGATCATGACTACTACATATATGGCAATTGTTATGCCAAGCAGACTTCTAAGATTGTCGGATACTAGCGGAACCGTCACTTACCAACTTCTCGCGCAACGCCAAACAGACTGGCCTGTTAGAAGAGAATTGCCATCAAATCTCTGGATAGCTCGCCGGCCAATACGATAGCAGTAGTCGACAGCCCCGCAAATTACTGACAACCACGTTTATCAGCCACTAGCAAACTTTGAATTTATTGCGGGGAACAGAATATGCGTTCAGCTAAAAAGAGGATCACAACCGTGAAATTCGATCGCAGATTCACCCTAGCAACGCTTTCGGCCGCCCTCTTCGTGTCATCCTCTGGTCTTGCGGCTCAAGCCGATGACTCAAAATCGTCCTCTGACGCCATCGATACAAAGTTTTCAGTTCAGTACATAAACTCGAAAGCAGGAAAGAAGGCAGACAAGCAGTGTCTTGCTGTTTATAAGGTTTTGGATGTAATTCAAATTCCAGAGATGCAGACGCAAATCATGCCAGGCGATGTTCTCGAACTGGCCTATTCTTGCGATGACAAGCAAGCTCCTACTGGCGGCGGCTCACAACCATGGGCGGAGCTAAAATCGGACGGCATGGTCGCCGTACACATTCCTAATAAGTGTGTGCGAATTCGGGCACATACCAGCGCTGAAAATATCTGGCGAATTGATAACAAAGACAATCAAATGGCTGTGGTAAAACCCAAAGACAAGTAAGATAATCACAACGTGTCGGACGTTCGAGAGGTCATCTCCTGACGTCTCGAAAAACCTGGCAGAGCTCGTACTCTGCCAGGTTTTGTTTTGCGATAAACTGATGCGATCGCTGTGTCAATTATGGTTTCCTCAAATGAACAAGCTTACCCTTTCAGTCTTCATAACCTTGCTCACTCTCGGGACTACGTCTCTCGCGCATGCTCAAACAGCGAACGTCCAGGGCGAAACAGCTCAAGCCTACGCCGTACCGAATGAGGATGGTGAACGCGCGCTCGACATGGGCGATTACGCCAGGGCGGAGACGGTCTTTACCGACGAACTCAAGCGCGCCGCAAAGAATTCGCCGGATCGCCCATACTTTCAAATTGGGTTGTCTGAATCGTTGCTAAATCAGGGGCGTTTTCAAGAAGCCACAAAAGAATACAAGAAAGCACAGTCGCTTGTTGAAAGCCGTGGAAAAAACGATGAGCTCACAGCGAGACTTTACGACGGTTTGTCCTGGCTTAATCATGGTCAGGGCAAGCTAGACGACGCAGTGCAGTATGTCCAAAAGGCGATCAATGTTCGCAAGGCTGCACCCGATGCCAGCCTGCTTCTCATGGTTACAAGCCTCACGCACCTTGGTCAACTTCTCGAGCTCCAGGGTCAGCTCGGGCAAGCTGGTCAGTATTATTCGGAAGCGATTCGATTCCAAGATGCGCATGTCGGGCGCAACACCCTTTTGGCCGCGGACCTCTTGGAGAGCTTAGGCTCTATATCTCGGCGCATGGGCGATGCCGCTAAGGCCAATCAGTATTTTCAACAATCGTTGCAGATCAAGCTGGCGACTTCTGCGCCAGCGGCCCCATATACGCCACATCCGTACTGGCAAACCGTCACATTCCCATTCTTAGACGGCTCTCCCAACTGCTCGAAGCGCTTCGATCAAGGCAGTCTGCAAGAATTCATCACCGCCAATGGTGTCACCGTCGCAACCTCGATGCAGCCAGTGGAAGCAACCAAAAGCATAAAGGTCAATGTCTATGTTCGTAATGACGGAGACAAGGAAATTCAATTCCTGCCTACACCACCATCTCTTACGATCACACAACCCAAAATCTCGATTGCGCCTCAAGTCGACCCGACCAGACTAGCAGAATCAGTGCAGAAGAAGGGCGATAGAAAAGCATCATGGATTCGATTCTGGGGCTCCCAAGCCACCCAGACGATGACCAGCACGAGTATCGGCGGTCCGGGATTCTTCGGTTACCCGCCTGTGTACGGAGGCTATAGCTACGGTGGTGGCTTCGGCGGCGGCTCGTACAATCAATGGTACAACCGATCCGGAAATATGACGATCATGCACACGTCGATTCCCGACTATGCCGCACAGGCTAGAGCTTTGCAGCGAGCGGCCGAAGTATCGGCCCAATCCCACGAGCGAGCCGGCAATATTGCCGCTTCTGGTCTGGGACCGACGGCGGTCGCGCCGGGTGCCACTATCACCGGTGCGTTGTATTTCGACGCGCCGAAGATTGCAGAAGGCACCGTACGAATTCCTGTAGGTAACGCCGTCTTCGAGTACATGTTCCCACCGCACTAATCCGAGTCGATTTGGAGGCAAGTCATGCCAAAGCAATTCTCATCTGAGAACAACACAGTCAAGCGGATCAAGTCTATTTTCTTCCTGTCCCTGATTGTCTGTTCGCTAGCCGCCGGCGAAGCGATTGCCGACACCCATAAAAGCAAAAGCGATAAGCCGCTTATCGGAATCAATCTCGACGTCGAACCGGGTAAGCCGAAACAGTACAGAATCGTCCCACCATACGTCGACGCGATAAAGCGTGCAGGTGGAATACCGATCTTGATTCCACCGCTTGCACAAGAGGATCTTCCGGCACTTATCGAGCAGTTAGACGGTGTGCTCATGATCGGCGGCAATGACTACCCACCGGTTCTGTATAAACAAACACCTCACGAGACTAGCGTTCCAATGGAGTCCGAGCGCGCAGAGTTCGACATCGCCCTCGTGAAAGCGGTGCTGAAAAACGGACATGTTCCATTCTTAGGAATCTGCGCCGGTTGCCAGGCTCTAAACATCGGCGCGGGTGGAACACTGGTCCAGGATATTCCATCCCACTACAAAGAATCAAAAGTAAAGCACGCCAGCCCCGAGGGCTGGCAGAAAGGTTTTAACAAACACATCGTTAAACCGGAAGAAGGCTGCAACCTCTCTAAAGTCATCGGCAAGGAACTATTGGTTGTCACATCCCACCACCAGTGTATCGACAAAGTCGGTGATGGTTTTAACATAGCGGCTCGCACTGCCGATGGTGTCATCGAATCGATCGAATCAAAAGATGGTCGCTTCATCGTTGGTGTGCAATGGCATCCGGAGAGAGATTTTGAAGTAAATCAGGCGCTGTTCGGCGAGCTGATCAAGAAGGGTAAAGCGGCAAGACAAGCACGCATTGCCTCGCCGCAGCCGGTCAACAGGCTGTCGGACAAGGGCTGCGATTTCGAGCCGAAATCGAGAGAAGGCAACCAATAGATTTCTATGTAGGTTCAACCAAATCCAGCTGCAAACGTTAGGCCGGGTTTAATCCCAAAAGCGCCAAACATCTACCGAATATCGAGAGCTGCCGACGACGAGCGCATCGCCTTTGTTCGACCAGGCGAAGTTGCGCACTCCAATGTCGCGATAACGTCCCCAGAGGGCGTCTTTGTAAGCCGTCTGCTTGACACCGCTATTAGTGTCATAAATGATAACTCCTTCCTGCGAATCAAATACAGCAAGCTGCTTATTGTCCGGCGACCATGCGAGACAATCGGTCAGATGCTCCTGCGATCGGACCAATACTCGCGTGCGTTGCTTGGCTAGATCCAGCACTATGAGCTTATTGTCGTGCGTCCAGGCAAGCTGCTTCTCATCGTGCGACCAGTACAAACGGCAGGTCTTGAGGAAGGGCAGGTCGTCGCCCTGATATTGCGCGACCACTGCCTGATCTTTGACGTCCCACACGTTGAGAACTGGACGGGCAATCTGAAGAGACTTGTTAAAGTTCCAGTAGAGATTGGTCAACACATCAACCGCCGGATAGAAAACAGAAGCGAAGTATTGACCGGATTTCGAGAATGAAGGACTTCGTACCTGCCCAGGACATGGATTGGGACGCAGCGTCAATAACTCGCAGTGCTCATCCAAATCCCATGTGTATGCCCCGACTGGAGTACCTACCGCGATGACACCGGAATCCAACCACTTCAGAGAGATTACTCCTCGATTGAGAGTGCCGATGTGTTTTTCCAGACAGCGAATCTGCTCATCCTGATTGCCAATAGCCTGAAGTCTGGCGAGAATCTGATCTTTTCCCAACGCAGAAAGAGATTCCTTGGAATTCCGAGGGTTGACGACAACTGAGTGTGTAAGACACTCTTCGCCGGTCCGTGCATCCACGATATGGACCTTCTGATTGCGACCAAGTGCAATCTTCGAGCCATCCTGCGACCACGATGCGACGAAGTTGCAGGCGACACCTTTGCTGTTGGGGTCGTCGTCTTCAATCATCAGATCTCTTTCGATCTGTCGGGTCTTCGCAAGGATTACTCGTGGTGGCTCGTCACCGTAACAGGCGACAATCCGCAAGTCATCGGGAGACCACGCGACATGACTCAACAAACTTCCAACTTTGTGCAACGACGCTGTCTCAGGCATCAGTATCCACCTGGTCGAAGTGTCCCACAACAGAGTACTTCTAAGGATAGATACCACATTCAGGCAATTTCCAATCGAACAGGCGCCGCTGTTTCTTAGAGGTGGTGCGTATTGAAGAAGTGCCAGATAACTGAATTGGCGTCCATCTCCTGACTCGTTTTTCCGACAACAGCTACGGGAAGATACTGCCAGCCACGAGGCCACGTGTGACCTCCGCCTTCGATCTCATACACCGAAACCTGGCTTCTCGAGCCCGCTTGACCATAGTCGCGGAACATCACCTTTGTGCCGTCATCTGGTATCGTATCTAACACCTCTTCATGTTTTTTACTTTTATCGATGCCATTGTTTGCGAGCCAAAAGTCCACGGCTCTATCTGCTGGTATCGCTGTCCCACGCGACTTCCATAAGACCTTTCCGCCGATCTTCCCACCACCGAAAGGTACCAGTGGATCTTCAATGCCGATGATGTACATGATAGGCACCGGTCGGTGAGTCATCATTCCCTCATGCAAATCGGAGAGTGTTGCTGCGACAGAAGCGACTGCCGCAATCTTTTCAGGAATCTTCAGCGCCAGGTATTGAGAGAAAAAACCGCCGTTAGATATTCCTGTCGCGTAGACACGCGCCGGATCTGCGATTCCCTCTTTGACTATGCTATCGCAAAGCATCGCGATGAACTGGACATCGTTGGGCCGATTCTTCTCGTTGATGGTTCGTCCGTCGTTCCATCCTCTGCTGATGCCGTCAGGAAACACGACGACAAAGCCCTGCCTATCCGCGCAGGTCGTGATGCCGCCACAAAGCCTGTCCATTCCCCGTGCCGTGCCGCCACCACCGTGAAATACCATTACCACTGGCGCTGGATACTTTATTTGAGAGGCCGGTCGGTAAACGTAATAAGTCCGCTCCATACCTTCGGAAGTGAGTTTTCTCTCTTCCATCTTGCCAGCGCCGGACCAGAACTTTTTTCCCGTAAGCGAATTCTGAGGACTGTGCGACCAGGCGCGGTGTCCTCGAAATCGACGAAGCCCAGCACCATTCAGGCCTTGAGCATCAGCTTTGAGGACCACATACGAACCAAAAGCCAATATCGAGCCGATGAAAACAACCAATGTGGTCTTGATGATGTTCGCTCCCCTCATGTCCCTCTCCTCAAATCTCGAAATTCGGCGACGGAATCTCTGATACTGAATACACCGGTCAGCGAGAAAAGTTGCGGGCTGACATATTCTATCGAGACATTGTTATCGACGTGCAGGAACAACATAGAAACAATTGCGTGCCAGTCTAGTAAAATAAACAGATCTCTGGTGCGGGAAGGATGATTCAATGCTTGTCAAAAGGATAAACAGACAGCGATTGCTTTTTGCAACCATACTGTCGGCATCACTTGGTTACACCGGTGCCGCGTTGGCGCAGGACACGTCGTCGGGCTGGAGTAGTCCCGCTCAAGAGCCGGCAGCAACAGCATCACCGCCAGTAGCAGCAGAGGTCCCGCCGAGCCCACAAGCGCATAAAACTGTCGAAGACAAATCTGCACCAAGTTGGACAGATAAGAGCAATGCCACCTCTGCGACACCGAAAGAGATACAGGGGGCCGGCGTCGCATCCTTCGAAGTGGCTGACACCGCCCTTAGTGCCGGAGACTTCGAGCAGGCACTCAAGAGCCTGACTGATGAATGGGCGCGAATCCTTCCATCTCATCCGGATGCGCTTACGACGGCAAGATTTTTCGAGCGCAAAGCGATCGCGCACAGAGGATTGCAGCAGCTCGCAGAAGCCGAGCGCGCGTTGAAGCAGGCGCTCGGTCATGCCACGATCGCGTCGAAAGACGCTGCGCTTCAAGGTCGACTCCTCTTCCAAATTGCCGACATTCTAAGCCAGGAAGGGCTTCCCCGCGATGCGGTGGACACCGCAAAACAGACTCTGGCAGCCTTGAAGGCTGACCAGTCAGCCGAGGCACGAGTCCTCGAAGCAGAGACTCACAATACATACGGTCGAGCGCTGACGGACATCGGCAACATAAAACTCGCGGAAGAAGAGCTTGGCATCGCGCTAAAAGCGGCACAAGCATTACCCGGGGGCGAGAATCAAAGCAGTTCGCCGCCGAAATCCGCTGTCTCACGATTCAGCGATTTTCTCATTGCAAAAATTAAAATCAATTTCTATCTGCTCGAGATGGCCCGGGGGAAGGACGCAGTCGCAGCCAGACTCTACGACCAGGGGCTGACAGGGATCAAAAGCTACGCACCCGGCATAACGCAGGACACTCGCTACAACGATCTGGTCCTCTCAGCGCACAGAAGCATTGAAGAACGCGGTGCAGAAGCTCCGACCAGCTCCATTGAGTCGATGATCAACGACTCCAACAAGATTCAGAAGAACGATAATTTGATCAAAGCAGCTCTGGCATACGAACTGGCGAGTGCCTACTTGCTGAAAGGAGACTCGAGAACCGCTGCGGAGCTCACCAAGACGAGCAACGCGATCCGCTTGAAAGCGCTTCCAGCCAACAGCGTGTATAACGCAGAGATACTCCTGCAAATGTCTGACATATCCATCCAACAAGGGAAATCGGCAGACGCCGCCGCCTATGCACAGCGTGCTTATGCCATTCTCGAAAGGTCGACTGGGCGCAACAGCTTGCCATTTGCCAAAGCGTCCGCGAGTCTCGCCGCAGTTTATATGACCAACAACAAATTCGATCAAGTGGAGCCGCTGTTGCTGGAGGCAGTTCGAGTACAGTCCACCATGCGAGGCAACGGTCATCCCGAGACATTGAAAGCTCTTGATCTGATGTCCACTGCCACCTTGCGCAACAAGAAGTACAAGCTCGCAGCGGACTACGCTTCGATCGCTCTAACAAACGGCGAGCGAGAGTACGGAACAGGAAGCCCCAAAATTGTTCAAAGCCTGATCTGTCTCGGAACTGCAAATTCGCATCTGAAGAATTACACAGACGGAACTAGGTACCTGCTAAGAGCTCAGTCGATTTTGATGAGAGGCGGGAAGACAAAGTCCGCTGAATACGCTGATGTGCTGGCAAGTCTCGGAGTAAGTTATACACTGCAGAAGAAATGGGCAACCGCTGCCGATAGCTTAAAACAAGCAAAATCTATTTATACCACCATCTATGGTGCCGATAGCACTCACGTAGCAAAGACGGCGTCTTTGCTAAAAACGATGGAGAATCTCAAGAATCCTCGAGTCACAGGCGTCAATGTCCTGATGCAAAACAACTGGAAACCAACTTCACCACAATTCCGATAAGCGGCAAAGAAATTTTTTTTAGATAAACGCCAATGAGCCTTTGTGGCGCCTCCGATTGGCACACCTTCCGCAGAACCTTTGCGTCCTATTGGCAAACCATGTCTCAGAGTGAAGAAACGGCGGGTCAAACTATTCCCGCAACGGAATAGCGCCGTTCGGTATTCCCTCGAAGTACTAGATTCGACGGCCTCACTATTCCTCCAACGCCCTAACGCCATTCTATATTCCATCGACGCTACTACTAAAATCGACAGCCTCACTATTCCTCCAACGGCATGACGCCATTCTGCATTCCCTCGAAGTAAACGAGCGGCTTATCATCTTCGAGCTAAAACAATTGGAGCAGATCCGAATGAATCTGCTCCAAAAAATATGTTTCATTGACACCAGATATAGTGCCATCCAATAGCTAAGATTGGGAAACTAGCTGCCTTTCTTGAAAGGCTTCGTCGCTACATTGCCCATGGCTTTCAAGCCTTGACCAACTTTCTTGAACGGCCAAACAATAGCTTTGCCGACTTTCGAAACTGCCGTGTCCTCAGCTTGTGCTGGCTGGAACGAAGCGGCGCTTGCCACAAACATAACGAGTAAGAGGGCGGCGAACTTTTTCATTTAGAGCTCCTTGCAATTCGAGATGCAGTATCTATGCACTTCGAGGCGGTCTGTTAGATCTACTTATCTTAGCCTGAGCTCATCTTAGAGCAGGCGTCAAATAACATCATATCAATTATGCGTGTTTAAGTCGCGCGAGCTGGTCTTTACTGATTTTCAATATGTCGGACTTCTGCGGGAAATCAGGAGCTTGAGATGCAACCTCGACAGCCTTTTTAAAATTTTCCTTCGCTCGTCTGTAGTCCATCTTTTGAAAATAAATTGTTGCGATGTTGAAATGCGCGATCGAAAGCTGCGTTCGCACCTGACCAAGCCACTCACCTGATTGAGGAGACAGGGCCTTGGCCATGAGTCCGGTCTTCGGCTTAGACAGCTCTTCTACAGCATTATTGAGGCACTGAATCGCCCGCTCGTTCCACTTCAACGACTCTTTCAAGTCTTCTTGGACCTGGCTGGCGATGCCAGTAGCTACACATAGAGGTCCCAGATTCTGTGCCTGGCGAACGTCTTCGCCGGTTCTTTGCCACTCTTCCTCTGCTGCCTGCATCGCGTCCGAGTATTCACCACGGTTGACAAGACTTTGGACCAACGATACGGAAGCCCAGGACGTGCCTCGAGAAAGAAACGCAGGCAACTTAATAGCATTGCGACAAAGCTGCTCACTGGATTGCCACGCGCCCATACGCGACCCGAGCATTACTGGTCCAAAAAAGCTTAACCAGAAAATACTTCGAGCAACGAGCACAGATACCGTCGCAAGCAAGATCATCGAAAGTAGTGTCGTCCAATCGGCGGGATTTTTGGAACAGGCCTGAATGCTGTTGAGGATTGCGAAATAGAGGCCCATTCCAATCGTGCCGACCGCGACCACGATCAGCCCGTAGCTTCCCATCAACGCTAGTTGGTCACCTTTCTTGTTGCTTGGCGTCGTATTGACCGGAATCTCCGGGGACTTAGGGGTTTTTGGACCTTTGGTTCGCTTCATCTGCCTGGTTTGCGCCTTCATTAATTGGATCCTTGAATTAGTTTAACTCTAAAACACCGGTCGGTCGCAAGCTAATGCGCACCTAGAAACCAGCCGGTTTGACAAGAGAAACATACGCCCCACTGACTATGGCGGGGAGTGGAACAAACAAATGGCACCTCTTAGAAAGCATCAGTCATCATTGTACGCCAAGCTTGACTGAGGCCAATTTCAATACAATATCCCACTCTTTTTTTGTAACAGGTTGAATCGACAGACGCGCACCGCGCTTGGTGACCATCATGTCTTCCAGTCCTGGTGCCTCTTTCAGTGTCGGCAATCCAACAATTTTGTCAAATTTTGTCTTAAAACCAACATCGACGAGATACCAGGTCGGATTTCCTGGTTTGCTCTTTTCGTCATAGTATTTGTGCTTGGGATCCAGCGCCGTGTGATCGGGATAGCCTTCTTTAACGATTTCAGCGATACCTGCAACGCCGGGAGGCTCAGCATTGCTGTGATAGAACAACACCAAATCGCCATTCTTGACCGTGTCTCGGAGGAAGTTGCGGGCCTGGTAGTTGCGCACACCTTCCCACGACGTCCTTTTATCGCGCTTAAGATCGTCTATTGAATAGACCGACGGCTCGGATTTAAAAAGCCAGTAGTTCATCGATCCTCCGAAAGGTTCGAGCGTAAATGTCAGAATGTATTATATGGTTTGCTCTCTCTGATATATTAATATACGGCGGTCTCAAGTCTCGTTTTTCAAATACAGATTGCGATTTCGCATTCGACAAGTAAAAAAACAAACGGCCCAATCATCAGTTTTCGCTGATATATTAGACGAGACTCAGGCACAAATTCGCTAAAAATTAGACCCTTGTCTACCATGTAGTCGGTTCGCCAGTAAGACGTAGAAGGTTTTCTCAATGGACGCATTTTTAATCGCATTTGTCTTTTTCTACTTCTGGCACACATTTGGAATATCTATCGGCTATCACAGATTGCTCACCCATAGGGCAGTTCAATGTGTGAAACCGCTGGAGTACTTTTTTGTAATCGGCGGTTATCTGGCACTTGAAGGCTCGCCTGTATGGTGGGCGTGTATGCACAGAGCTCATCACCGATATGCAGATACGGATCTCGATCCGCATACTCCCCGAAAAGGCATTAAGTACGCTTACAACGGCTGGCTTGGCAAACGCGATTATCCAGACCACCTCTCGCCGCAACGGCAATGCAGCGACATCATCAACGATCCTCTCTACTCGTGGCTCGAGCAGGACGGACATCTGCGCAAAGCGTCGCAGCTCTGCTTTTGGCTTAACGTCGGGTTTCGCGTTCTCCTTCTGTTCACCCTCGGTCCCGCTGTAGCAATCGCGAGTTTGCTTGCCGCAATCATCTCTCACCAACAGCCGCTCATCATCAATACTGTCTGCCATCTTCCCGATCGATTCGGTTATCGTAACTTCGATACCAAGGACGACAGCATCAACGTTTGGTGGCTCGCTGTAGCTACAGTTGGTGAGTCGTGGCACAACAATCATCACACGTTTCCAGGCAGCGCAAAATTCGGTCTGAAAGCACATGAGTTCGATGCTTCATGGGTTCTCTTGAAGATGTTTCAATCAATTGGATTGGTCAAGAAGATCAATCAGCCTCGCATCGAAATGAAGCAAGAGCTCAACTTGAAGATGGATCACGTTGTCGATCCAACCACCGAAATGCCGGCTGACGAGGCTGTAGCAGAGAAAGCTGCAGTTTAACAACACAGTCGGACACGGACAAATTTCAAGGGCGGCGCAAGCGTCGCCCTTTCTCTTTCTTCAAGGCGAATCCACCCAAGACGAAGCGATTTAGAAAGCGCAGCTTAGAATGTGCAGCCAGCGAGAGCGGCACCATCGAAGTCGGATGTTCTGTCTTGTTCTCGGACACGAAGGTATTCGAACACGCTATGTGCCGGCGAGACGCCGGCGGTCCCAGTGGCTGGTTTCAGTGCCAGCATCTTCGCCGGTACATAGCAAGCTCCAGTAAAATTCACGCCGAGATTTCGCAATCCTCAAGCGAAGTTTCGATACCACGGGCACTATATCTGGTGCCGAAAAATCACGTCTAAAGACAGCACAGTTCCCGATGGAAATCCGATTTATTCAACCGGCACAGCGGGAACTGAACTATTGTTGGATGGGCAACGGTAATTAACCGTTCGAATTTAAAACTTCTGGTCGCTGCCTTCGAAAGAACTTTGTCTTTCTAAAAACAGCTGCCTGTCTAACCCTGCGCAGTTCTGATGACTAGTCAGCACCTTCGAAAAGATCTTCATCTTTATCGGATGACTGACCGTCTGGCTTTGCACAGCGCTGAAGATCGGCGCGGAAAGCGGCAGACAGAGGAGTGAATTCTTCGGTGCATACACTGCCAGCGACAGTTACGGGGCTGGTTTTCTTCATAGCTGTCTCCTCAACATGACTAATGGCGTGGCTTTTCGAAACCAAAGATCAACGACTCGCATAAAGTCGAATCGCAATCGCTGAATAAAGGTTATTGTGCACAGCCAAGGCCGGTCAAATTAAACACCCCGGAAGATTCACATAGTCAGCGACCGCAGCACTTCATGAAGAAACGGTTAACACAGAAGAATGAATCGCGTAAATCAATCGCGACGCAAGGTCTTGTCTGATTTCATTCGACGACTGTCACGGTTTACAAACCTATCCGCAACTGACAAAGCGAATTCGATACAACTCAGTGCTCGTGCTACTTTAGAGGAATCACAAATAATAACCGCGATCTTGTAACGAATTTCTCGTTTCGTTAACAGGTATATCGAATCGTATCCCTCACCAAACCTCCGCTAAACGATACCCGCTAAAGACAGAGCCGGAGCAGATTTATCAAGTCTTCGAGGTTCGATTATAAGAATCTGCGACCGCTCAAAGAGGCCGCACAGATACTGGCAGAGTTCGACGACTGGACTCCCCTATACAACGTCGATGTTTTGAAGAACAACACCGTGCCCACAGTAGCTGCTATCTATTACGATGATATGTATGTAGAAACTGCATATTCAGAAGATGCAGCAAAACAAATTTCCAATGTGCGCACATGGGTAACCAGTGAGTACGAGCACAACGGTATTCGAGCCGACGGCGAGCGCGTGTTGGACCGACTTCTCCAAATGTTGAATGGCGAGATTATGTGAACAATATCGCAAGCACAAGTTTTCGATTAACTACATCGGAGCTTAGTCGGATAGCAAATGGCTTAGACAAACGCCTTTGCTGCGTTTATTTTGCATTTTCACAGATGCACTTCAGCACACGGTCGTGTAAGGTCGGAATCTGATTTGATCGGAACGCCGGCGAAAACCAGCACCAAATCAGGTTTCGTTTCAAAAAAAAAAAAAAAACTCCTATATAGATAAAAGAGTAGTATTAAATGCGCCACTGCTCGTCGAGCCGCTTGTTACAATGCACTTCACGACTAATTGACTTCGAAGCGGCAAGAATATACAAAGGTGGCATGTCCATCAACGTCATATTTACGAATCAGTCCATCGCCCCCACCAATCTGCTGGGTCTGCTGCTGCTAAGCACCTGCGTATAGACAGAGCCGGATTTACCGTTTGTATCAGCTCTGTCGAAAAGGCAGGGCTTTTTTGTTTCAGGGAAAAGAAAGAGGAAGCAATCATGTCACAGCAAAAATCTCAGAAGGTGGATATTTTCGATACCACCTTGCGAGATGGTCAACAATGCCCAGGCGCCGGAATGAGCTTCGATCGCAACATCGAGTATTTTCGCCTGGCATGCAAACTGAAAGTCGACGTGATTGAAGCAGGCTTTCCTTCGGCAAGCGCACTCGATTTTGAAATCGTCAATGCTATTGCGATGGAAACCAACAAGCAAAGCCACCAACCGATCGTAGCGGCTCTCTGCCAGTTGAGAGAAGAGCAGATCATTAGAACAATCCAGTCGCTTGAGCCCGTCATCGGTATTAAACGAGGTCGGCTTCATACGTACGTTCCCGTCGACCCAGAACTCATGGAAGCGTCATTAGGAGGTCACGCTGCGGACCGAGGCAAGATTGTTCAGGATGTATACCGCCTGGTAAAGATGGCTCATGACGCTGGTCTCGAAGTACAGTTCAGCCCGGAAGGATATTCGAGAATGCGAGAAAATTTTGCATTCACGACTGATTTAATCCGCGCAGCCGTTGCCGGAGGAGCAAAAGTAATAAATTGCCCTGACACGATTGGCGGTGCCAGTACATTTGAAGGGCAGGAATACTTTGTCGAGAAGATGAATAAACACGCCGCCATCATTAGAGATGAGTTTCCACATAGCGATGTGACCTGGTCGGTTCATTGCCATAATGATCTCGGTCTCGCAGTACAGAACAGCATCAACGGCGTCTTCGATGGACCAGCTCTTCAAATCGAGGGCTGTATCAACGGCATTGGAGAACGGGCAGGTAATGCATCGTTGGAACAATGCATCATGATCATTCGCCAGTTTGGCGACAATGCCACCAGAAGAATGACCGGCAATACCTATCATTGCGAAGCCAATTTAGACGTCATTCAAGAGATCTCGGACTTCGTAGACTCTCACATGTTGCCCCGCCAGCCACACTGGCCGGTGACCGGTGAAAACGCGGCCAGACACTCTTCAGGCGGGCACACCAATGCAATCTTGAAGAATCCAATGGCCTATCAGCCGTTTGATCCCAGACAGATCGGTAAGAACATCACATTCGCCTTTGGACCATTGAGCGGTGGAAATCATGCCCGCTCGATCATCGAAAGTCACGGCTTCGTCTGTGCTGACGATGAGAAAGCCCAGATTGCGCAGTTCATCAAAGACAAGAGTCAAGAACGCCGCAAAGGCATCAGCGATCGTGAGTTGATGCGAATTTACGCCGAGTACAGACAACCGATGAACATCGAATCGGTCGACTACGCCAAGGAAGGCGACCGCTCGTCGGTTACGATTCGCGGACAATTCTTCGACGATGAGGGGCAATACTCCGCCGATCACTCGGGGAAAGACTCGGCGCTCGCGGCGCTCAAGACGCTCATCGAGAATCGCTTCGGTCCAATCAAAATCATCAGCCACTCCAGCAGATCCGATACAAAGGGAATCAACGCGAAGAGTGTTTCCCAAATTATCGTCGAGCTGGATGATGGACAGCAGTTCGAAGGATCGGCTCAGGACCACGATATCGAGATATCAGCAATGCGTGCATTGATCGACGCTATCAATAAAGCGTACATCTACCGACATTATGCAATACGCAGCGAAGCAACCGATCATGTTTTTGCCGCAAGAGAGGGTGCACGCCAACAGGCTTGTTAGCATCCTAAAAACCTCGGGTATCCGGTGAACACTATGAAGTAATTTCAGAAGAGTTAACCGGTGACTCTTGTGGCTATCCATTCTCCGTTGTAAGTCTTTACTTCTCTGACGACAACGGCGTAGCGCATAGAGACGAAGTGGTCAGCCGCTTCGGCAAGGAAAAGACCGGCATTACCGAGATCGTCGAAGCACCAGACGGAAGGGCGCTTACATACTGGTGCAAGATCTGGGTTATGGCGATGGGGACGACGGACACAGTTAATGGCGATTCTCAATGATGCGCGCACAGAACTGCAAGCTTTTAGATACGAAAACGGCGTTTGCAACCTACTTCCCGTCCTGGGTTTGTTTTTCCAGCAAGCCCAACCATCTTTTATCGAAGAATAGCGGAAGACTTGAAAAGGCTTATCGAACTATCAAGTGATGGGAGCGTCGATGCGCTTGATATTGGTTAGGCAGCAGAAACCCTGGATTGGATTGGATTAGCAGCAATAACGCCATATTAAAGATAAAGCGAGAACTGATTTTGATATTTCGCTCTGCGTCGAGTAAATAAACTATGTTAAGCATTTCGTTTACTGTCGCCTCGTTGTCGTGAGATTCCACAGGCGGCGCCATAAGCCATTTCTTGCGGTGACGAAGTGGCGACCAATCCCGGCAAACCGCCTTGACGTATCATTTGGGGCCGGTATGATGGCATCACATCCACCTACGACTGGGCGCACTGCCCGCGGAAAGAAAAAGCTAACGAACATGTATAGCGTTGCTCTTATTCAAATCGCCATTATTAGCCTGGTACTGATTCTGTACCAGTGGTGCGGGCTGCCTGTTTAGAGCAATAACTCAAGACTTCAGACCCGTACCTCATTCGAAAGGTGCGGGTTTTTTGTTTAAGCGGCGAAATTGGAAAGGTTGAAAGCGGAAACATGCAAAGCGATCGAATAAAGAAGGGTTTGAACAGAGCACCGGCAAGAGCAATGCTCAAAGCCACCGGACTCACCGATGAAGACCTTGCCAAGCCGCTTGTCGCAGTAGCCAACACCTGGACCGAGGCCGGTCCCTGCAACTTTCACTTGAGAGACCTTGCCACTCACGTCAAAGAGGGCATCCGCAAAGCTGGCGGAACGCCATTTGAATTCAACACCATCGTTGTCTCGGACGGCATCTCAATGGGAACGGAGGCGATGAAAGCCTCGCTCGTGTCGAGAGAGGTCGTTGCCGACTCAATCGAAGTCGCCGTTCGCGGACACCTCTTCGATGCAGTCGTCGCCGTATCGGGCTGCGACAAGACGATACCGGGCGCGATCATGGCGCTCGCCAGGCTCGATTTACCGTCCGTAATGTTGTACGGCGGCTCGATCATGCCAGGTCACTTCCAGGGCAAGGACGTCACAATCCAGGAAGTCTTCGAAGCGGTCGGCGCCTGCGCAGCCGGCATCATGACAGAAAAGGACCTTCGTGAATTGGAAAACCAGGCGTGTCCTGGAGCCGGTGCTTGCGGTGGTCAATTCACCGCTAATACGATGTCCACAGCAGCAACATTCATGGGCATCTCGCCAATGGGCGCCAATGAAGTCCCGGCGACTCATCCGGCAAAAGCCGCACAAGCTGAGCTCTGCGGCAAGTTGGTAATGGATCTTTTTGAGAAAAACGTTCGACCGAGTTCGTTCCTCACCAAAGCAGCACTGGAAAACGCGATAGCATCGGTTGCGGCCACGGGTGGAAGCACCAATGCAGTTCTCCACATAATGGCGATAGCCAGAGAGTTGGGCGTCGATCTTGAACTCGCAGATTTCGATCGTGTCTCCGCAAAAACCCCAATAATCGTTGACTTCAAGCCCTGGGGACGATTCGTCGCCAACGATCTTTTCGAAGCCGGCGGCATGAGCGTTATCGCCAAACGTCTCAAAGATGCGCAGCTCTTGACTGATTCGCCGACCGTATCCGGCAAGACTCTGTTTCAAGAAGCCGAAGCAGCGAATGAAACCGCAGGGCAGATGGTCGTCAAAACAGCCTCTACAGCATTGTCTCCTCGCGGCGGCTTCGCAATCCTTCACGGCTCACTTGCACCGGAAGGTTGTGTAGTCAAGGTCGCCGGCAATGCCAAACAATTTTTCTCAGGACCGGCTTGTGTATTCGATGAAGAAGACGAAGCTTTCAAAGCCGTTCAAGCCGGCAAGGTCAAAGCTGGCGATGTCGTGGTCATACGCAACGTCGGTCCGAAAGGCGCTCCTGGCATGCCCGAGATGCTCGCAGTCACAGGCGCGCTCATCGGAGCCGGTCTTGGCGGGGCAGTAGCTCTCATCACCGACGGAAGATTTTCCGGAGCAACACACGGTTTCATGGTCGGTCACATATCTCCGGAAGCAGCGCGCGGTGGTCCCATCGCTTTCGTTAAAGACGGAGATGTCATCACTATCGATGTAGACAATCGCGTTCTCAATGTAGATGCCGATCTCGCTCCGCGAGTTTCGGGATGGACAGAAAAAGAGCCGCTCTACAAATCAGGCGTGTTTGCAAAATACGCGCAATTAGTTTCATCAGCATCAGACGGAGCCGTTACCTGGCTGCCGAAAAAATCTCGGGTGCCGACCGGGGTGAAGTAGAAAAAGGATTTCAATCAATCGAGCGTTAAAGAACACATACAAGGAGAAGGTCATGGTAAAGGTATACAGAGAAAAGGATGTCGACACGCAAGCGCTGAAAGGCAAGAAAGTGGTCGTCGTCGGCTACGGCAGCCAGGGTCGCGCCCACGCACTCAATTTGAAAGACAGCGGACTCAATGTCGTTGTTGGATTGAGAGAGGGCGGTAAGACATGGCAACAAGCCACCGCCGATGGTTTTACTCCAGAGACTGTCCAAGAAGCAGTCAAAGGTGCCGACCTGGTTGCAATCCTTACGCCGGACATGGCTCAGCCGACCATCTACACCAATGACGTTGCTCCGAATCTAAAGAAAGGAGCTTGTCTGCTTTTCGCACACGGCTTCAACGTCCATTACGGCGAAATCAAACCAACATCTGACGTCGATGTCGTCCTGATCGCACCGAAGAGCCCAGGCAAATTGGTCCGCTCCCAATACCAGGAAGGACGCGGCGTTCCGTGCCTCCTTGCTGTTCAGAACGATGCCACTGGCAATGCTCACAAAGTCGCTCTGGCATACGCACATGGGCTCGGCGGTACAAGAGCCGCAGTACTCGAAACCACATTCGCCGAAGAAACAGAAACCGATCTGTTCGGTGAACAAGCGGTTCTTTGCGGCGGCGTCACCGAGCTGATGGCAGCCGGATACGAAACACTCGTCGAAGCCGGATATCAACCGGAAGTTGCATATTTCGAGTGCTTGCATGAATTGAAACTGATCGTTGATCTCATATACGAAGGCGGTTTTGCTCGCATGCACGAGTTCGTCAGCGAAACGGCCAAATACGGCGATCTAACGAGAGGTCCACGAGTAGTGGACGCTCACGCCCGTCAACAGATCAAGGCTGTACTTCAAGAAGTGAAGGATGGCACGTTCGCACGTGAGTGGATAGCTGAAAATAAAAACGGCAAACCGAAATACAATCAATTGCTCGAAAAGGATCTCAATCATCCAGTAGAAGCAGTTGGTCGCGAACTCCGCCGCCATATGGCATGGCTCAAGCCGTGCAGTGAAACTGCCGCCGCACAAACGTGCCAATCTACCCCAAAAGAAAAAGAACCAGCAGCGGTGCGCTGAACTCCCTCCATATCGAGAAGTTCAGCGTTTTTTTCGCGGAGTCTCGAACCTAGATAAAGAGCACCGGAACCCGTTTAGGAAGAAAATCAGGAAATGAAAGGCAGCGAAATTCTTATAAAAGCATTGGAGGCCGAAGGTGTCGACACCATCTTCGGTTACCCCGGTGGCGCGATCATGCCCGTATATGATGCGCTCTACGATTCGCAGCTGAAGCATATTCTGGTGAGACATGAGCAATCAGCAGCGCTTGCCGCCGACGCATATTCGCGCGTCACCGGCAAGGTTGGTGTCTGCCTTTCTACATCGGGTCCCGGTGCAACCAATCTCGTCACTGGCATAGCCAACGCCTTTCTCGATTCAGTACCGATGGTGGCAATCACCGGTCAGGTCGGATCGGCATTGATCGGCACAGACGCGTTTCAAGAAGTCGACATATTCGGCATCTCTATGCCGGTTGTTAAACACAGCTTCCTGGTGAGGCGGGTGGAAGATTTGGCTGAAACCGTCGCCAGAGCTTTCAAGATAGCTCGCTCCGGAAGACCAGGACCGGTCTTGATCGATCTCCCGAAAGACGTGAGCATAGCCGACCTGCAAAACCCGAAGTTCGAAGGCAATCAGATTGAAGCTATGCCGCGCCCTGAAGCAAAACAGCTCGCTATGGCGAGGTCGATGATCCAGGAGAGTCGCAAACCTCTCGTCTATGCAGGCGGCGGAATACGAATCGCTGGCGCAACCGAAGAATTGATAGCATTCGTCGAAGCAACAGGCATACCATGCGTGACAACATTGCATGGAATAGGAGCAATCCCGGCTCAACATGAGCTCGCCATGGGCATGCTCGGCATGCATGGAACCAAGCACGCCAACATGGCCGTACAAGAATGCGACTTGCTCATAGCAGTTGGGGCTAGATTCGATGACCGAGTCACCGGCAAGCTCGCCGAATTCGCTCCTCATGCCAAAGTCGTACACATGGATGGCGATCAGTTCGAAATAAGTAAACTGCGCAGTGCCGATTGCGGTATCGTTGGTGATATCAAGGTCTCGCTTAACTTCCTGCACGCAAAGCCCCAGATCGAAGAATGGGTAGCGACTTGCATGGAGAGAAAACGCCAATACGCATTCACATATGATGCTCCCGGCGACACCGTCTATGCTCCTGGGTTTATCAAAGAGCTAAGCGACAGAGCAGGTGACAACACCTTCATCACATGCGACGTCGGTCAGCACCAGATGTGGGTTGCGCAACACTATTCATTCAATTTGCCCAATCATCATCTTACAAGCGGCGGTCTAGGCACCATGGGCTTCGGTCTTCCTGCCGCAATCGGCGCTCAACTCGCCTATCCCGATGCACGCGTAGTAACGATGTCCGGCGACGGCTCCTTCATGATGAACATCCAGGAGCTCGCCACCGTGAAGCGTTACAACCTGCCAATCAAAATAGTTCTCTTCGATAACCAGGCTCTCGGAATGGTCAGACAATGGCAAGAGCTCTTCTTCGAGAAGCGCTACAGCGAAGTCGATCTCTCCGACAATCCTGACTTTGCCAAAGTCGCGGAAGCATTTGGAATACCGGCATTCCGCGTTGAAAAACGAGAAGAAGTCGGACCAGCCATCGACCGCATTCTGAGCGAAGATGGTCCGCTACTTGCACATGTTTTTATCGATCAGGCCGCCAATGTGTGGCCGTTAGTTCCCCCAGGTAAAAACAATTCTGAAATGTTGGAGGCAACCACAGTATGAGATTCACACTCGATGTCACCATGGCCAATACCGAGGGCGCACTTGAGCGCATCCTCGGCAGACTGCGCCAGAGGAGCTTCAATGTGTGTGCGTTGAACGCCGGACTCTCTGCCAATATGGCGAGGATGGACGTGCGCGTTACTCTTGAAAGCGCAAGACCAATTGAGCTCGCCATAAAACAGTTGGCAAAACTGATCGACGTCGAAGGCGTCGAAATAATCAAAGCGGAAGAGCACCACCATCACGAGAGCAAGTTGAGACATCCTCACAACCACACTCATGGACACCACCAAGATCATCGTCAACATGCTCCCTTCGAGCATCGTCAGCCGGCTTTTGATCTTAGCCCAAGTCAAATCGGTCTCTAATCCATTGATACTTTGTCGAAATTGACTGTTAAAGTCCCACGTACAACGAGTGTCTATCACGATATCACTAAGAAATGACTAGAGACTAACAACGATGAAACCGAGCAAACAATCCAACGAAGTAGTTCTATACGACACAACGTTGCGCGATGGCGCCCAGAGAAAAGGAATTAGTTTTTCTCTCGAAGACAAAATCAAGATAACAAAGTTGCTTGACGATTTTGGTGTTTCGTACATAGAAGGCGGCTGGCCCGGCTCGAACCCGAAAGACTTTGAATATTTCCAACGTGTGAAAGCGATGCGCTTGAAGCACGCGGTGGTGGTGGCATTCGGCAGCACGCGCAGAGCCGGCATTGCGGCAAGTGAAGATGCCAATCTTCAGCGCCTTCTCGAAGCTGATACAGATGCAGTAGCTCTGGTCGGCAAATCATCATCTAAACATGTTTTGAAAGTCCTGCGCACGACACTCGACGAAAATCTCGAGATGATCAAGGACAGCGTCAGATTTTTGAAGCAAAACGGCAAAGAAGTTATCTTCGACGCAGAGCATTACTTCGATGGATTCGAAGAAGATCGCGAATACAGCTTGAAGGCCTTACTTGCAGCACAGGAAGCAGGGGCCGATTGGCTGGTACTGTGCGATACGAATGGACGGCACATTCCAAGCCGCATAAGCCAGATCGTGGCAGAGACCAGAGCAGCAGTCGATGTACCACTAGGTATACACGCGCACAACGATGGCGAGCTCGCTGTCGCCAATTCGCTCGCAGCAGTAGAGTCCGGTGTCAGACAGATTCAGGGCACCATAAATGGTTATGGAGAACGCTGCGGCAACGCCAACCTGGTGTCCCTCACCCCGACGCTTCAGTTAAAGATGGGCTATTCGTGCGTCCCACAGAGCAGCCTAGTGCGACTGACGGAATTGGCAAGGACAGTGAGCGAAATCGCAAACCTTCCGCCCGATCCGTACGCACCTTATGTAGGCTCGGCAGCATTCGCTCACAAAGCAGGTCTCCATGCCGCAGCGGTAGAAAAGTTCGCCGCCAGCTACGAACACATGCAACCCGAACTCGTGGGCAATAGTCGCGAGATTTTAATTTCCGAACTGTCCGGGCGCGGCAATGTCCGCCTCGTCGCAGCACAGATATCGGGCAGCATGCCCTTTGCAGAACAAGAAGTTCTCGAGAGCATCAAAGAGTTGGAACAAAAGGGTTATAAATTCGAAGATGCCCAGGGCAGCGTCGAGTTGATGATCCGTCGCAACGATCCAAGCTATGAAAAGCCTTTCGAACTGATCGATATCATGGTTGTCGTCAACGACAGAATTGGCGCCGGCAGTCAATCAGAAGCCGTCGTCAAAGTCAAAATCAACGGCACCGTATTTCATACCGTATCGGTCGGGCGAGGTCCGGTTCACGCCCTCGATTGTGCTTTAAGAAAAGCATTGCAACCGGTTTTCCCTCACATTGCCAACGTTAGACTGGTAGACTATAAAGTTAGAATTCTAGACCCGGATCAGGCCACCGAAGCCACCACTCGCGTAGTCATTGAAGCGGCCAGTGACGAAGAGAGATGGAGCACCGTTGGTGTTTCCGACAATATCATCGAAGCCAGTTGCCAGGCTCTGGTCGACAGTCTCGAACTGTATCTGGCCCGTTATTTCTCTACCGCCACCGTACAACAAAACCAGGAGGTCGTCGCGTAATGTCGCAGGTCAAGTCTATACCAAAGAAGGCTGTTCAACAGCAAAAGCACGATGTAGTCGCAAAGAAGAGCGCCACGGTCGATGAGACAAAAGGACCTCGCAACATCGTCGAGAAGATCTGGGCCTCACACATCGTCAGTCAAACAGACGGTCACCCAGCCATATTCGCAGTCGATCTGATGCTTCTCCATGAAGTCACATCGGCTCAAGCGTTCCAAACGATCGAACAACGGAAGTTGAAGGTCAAGAATCCGGAAAGACTCCTCGCGACTATAGATCACAGTATCCCTACCAGACAGAACAGGTGGGAAATATATGACGAGGCCGCACGATCGCAGGTCGAGACTCTCAGGGAAAACTGCAAGAGACACGGCATTCCATTCTTCGACTATGACAGCGGCAATCAAGGTATCGTCCACGTAATCGGACCAGAGCTCGGCGCTACGCAACCCGGCATGACGATCGTGTGCGGCGATTCACACACCTCCACTCATGGCGCTTTCGGCGCCCTCGCATTCGGAGTGGGCACATCAGAAGTAGCGCATGTGATGGCCACGGGTTGCCTACTGCAGGAAAAACCACGCTCGATGAAAGTCGAGTTCCGCGGCAGTCTCAAGAAAGGCGTCTACTCAAAAGACGCAGTTCTCAAACTAATTTCCATAATCGGCGTCGGCGGCGCCAACGGTCACGTGATCGAGTACACCGGCGAAGCAATCTCTAAAATGTCGATGGAAGAGCGTATGACCATCTGCAATATGAGCATTGAATGTGGTGCCAGGGCCGGCGTTATTGCTCCAGATGAAGTGACTTACAACTACTTGAAAGGCAGAAAGTTAGCGCCTACCGAAGACAACTTCCAGGAAGCGGTAGAGTACTGGGAAACATTCAGAAGCGACCCCGAAAGCAAGTTCGACAAAGAGGTCGTAATAGTTCTCGACGAACTGGACCCGATGATCACCTGGGGCACCAACCCCAGCCAGGGCATTGAGCTTGGAAAGCCGATTCCCAATCCAAAAAAACTCAGCGATCTCGCCAAGAAAGATCTGGAAGCGGCACTGGCTTATACAAAATTGGAAGCAGGGAAGTCGCTCGTCGGCATGCCTTTCCAATGGGCATTCGTCGGTTCTTGCACCAACGGACGAATCGAAGATTTGCGTATTGCTGCCAGTATCCTTAAGGGGAAGAAAGTGGCAGAAGGCGTGACCATGTACGTTGTGCCAGGCTCCGAATCGGTACGCGCCCAGGCTATTGAAGAGGGTCTGGACAAAGTATTTGAAAACGCAGGCGCACAATTCCGTATGCCTGGCTGTTCAATGTGCCTGAGCATGAACGACGACCGAGTTCCACCCGGAGAACGGTGCGTGAGTAGCTCGAATCGCAACTTTATGGGACGGCAAGGTCCGGACAGCATCACACACCTGGCATCACCGGCAACGGTTGCAGCCAGCGCCATCGAAGGCAAAATCACATCGCCGGCAAATTATCTGTGATTTTCGAGAAGTTTGTTTCTATCCAATTTTATTCAAAGGACTAGCTAAATGAAAAAGTTTCGACCAATATCATCAAAAGTGATACCACTTCCAAAGAATGACGTGGACACTGATCAGATCATTCCAGCACAGTATCTGACGAGCACCTCTCGCGAAGGCTACGGAGAGAATCTCTTTCGCAGATTGAAAGATACCGAGCCGGATTTCCCGCTTAATCAGCCGCGCTTTCATGGAGCCGAGATTCTGCTCACGGGCTACAACTTCGGCTGCGGAAGCTCGAGGGAGCATGCGGTATGGGCAATCCAGGGCGCCGGCATCGAAGCTGTTGTAGCTGAATCATTCGCGGATATCTTCGCCAACAATTGCGCGAAGAATGGCATGTTGTTGGTGACGCTGCAGAAGAATATCATCGAGCGACTGCTCAAACGAGCCGAAACACAAGATGTCTACGTCACAATAGATTTGGAAAAACAAGTCGTGACCGTCAACGAAGGTCTGGCGACTGAAAAACATTACTTTGAATATGATCCATTTCGTAAACATTGCTTGCTGAATGGCTTAGACGACATTAACTACATCCTGTCTCACGATAAGGAGATCAGCGACTATCGCGAGCGCAATGAAAAGACTTGGTCAGCCCCATCGACCAAAAAAAATGACAGGGCGTTGGCAATTGCGGGTACAAAAAACTAGAGGTTGTGATGCAACGGACAATAGCTGTTCTTCCTGGTGACGGAATCGGTCGTGAAGTGATGCGCGAAGCAGTGCGTGTCGTTAAATACGTAGCTGATAAATTTGGTCACGAGTTCAAAATTTCGGAAGGCTACGCCGGAGGCGCGGCATACGAAAAGTATGGTTCGCATCTACCAAAAGAGACGCTCGATCTGTGCCAAGAAAGCGATGCGATTTTGTTCGGCTCCGTCGGGGGACCGATTAGTGAAATGAATGAGCCCAAGTGGAAAGATTGCGAACGCAATTCGATACTGACGCTCAGAAAGCATTTCAATTTTGCTGTCAATCTCCGCCCAGCCAAAGTCTATCCTGGTATGGCAAGCATCAGTCCAATCAGAGCTGACATCGTAGCCAAAGGCGTCGACATGCTCATCGTCAGAGAGTTGCTCGGCGACGCCTACTTCGGCAGACACGAAGAAGGCGTACGCGACGGTGTTCGCTTTGCACAGGACGAATCGGAATATACGGAAGATCAAGTCAGAACCGCGGCACACGCAGGATTCAAGTCAGCCAGACTGCGCAGGAAGAAATTGACGTCCGTCGATAAAGCTAACGTGCTCACGGCATCGAGACTTTGGCGCACGGTCGTGAAAGAGGTCTCGTCCGAATATCCGGATGTCGAGCTGGAAGACATGCTGGTCGACAACTGCGCAATGCAACTAATCAAAGACCCGTCTCAATTCGATGTAATCGTCACATCGAATATGTTCGGAGACATTCTTTCCGATGCATCGGCAGCCCTACCAGGTTCGCTCGGGCTTTGCGCCTCTGCCAGTCTCACCGACGGTGGCTTCGGACTGTTCGAGCCTCCCGGCGGAAGTGCCCAGGACATTGCCGGCAAAGGCGTAGCTAATCCAATTGCACAGATACTTTCGGCTGCACTTCTGTTGCGCTATTCCTTCGGTTTAGAAACGGAAGCCCAGGCAATTGAAGAAGCAGTCGAGCGTTCGCTCCAGGCGGGATATCGGACATCCGACATCTATGTCAACCTCGATGATACCGCCAACGACACCAGCAAACCTTTATTACGCTGGACAGAAAAGCTAGTCGGTACTGAAGGGATGACAGACGCCATCCTGGCAGAACTGGAGAACTTAGATTCGAAAAACTCTCCCAAGAAAGGAAAAGAAAAATCTCTCGCGCAAGCGAAAAAATAGCTTTAACTTTGGACACCTGGGAATCCCACTTCCCAGGCGATCCAGGAATCCCTCCAACCATCAAAGTATCGTCCATCAAACAGAATCGCCCATAAAGAAGAGGAGTGCACAACATGTTCGAACAAACCAGCAATTGGATGGAGACGGAAGAGTCGTCTTACGACTTCGACAGCAAACCGCAGGAGCGACGACGAAGCCGCACCATATCAAGAAAGCGACATGACAAGGCAAGCACCAATGCATTTGGCGACACGGTGTTCAAAGATCAGAGCGGTCGGATCACGTCTTTCAGATACAATGCACATGGCACCTACTATTCCTTCGAATACGACAAAGATGGAAAGGTCACATCGATCAACAGATCCGATGGCTGGCTGTGGCGTAGAGTTAACACAAGCAACTTCAAAGGATGGGTAGTCCGCAACTACTTCGAAAGCTGGAAAGTAGAAGACGAAGATTGCGGCTCCGTTGTCATCGATGAAACCGGTGTCAGAGCAACCGGCAATAACGCAGACATGATAGGTCTGCCAGAAAGAGCCTGATAACTTTCAACGATACTCAGCACTCACTATCCCAGCTCGGCGCCGC
>JAIERK010000177.1 GCA_019746975.1 Candidatus Obscuribacterales bacterium | reverse complement strand
TCGGTGTCATAGCGGCTCCTTTCTAGTTTATAAGCCGCTTGGCTTACCGTATGACACAAAATATTTTACAGTCTCTTTTTACCCATAGCGACCTTCTGTCATTCGACATCTATAACTACTTACCCAAAAGACTTGAGACTATTTCGATCAATCCTTTTTGCGCGGCTTTCGAATAAATGGTTCTTCGAGCTTATGCTCTTTCAGGATTTTGTCTGCATCGTCGAAACGACCAGCGTTATCCAAACTCTCCACCAATCTGTAGGCAAGGTCCTCGACTTTTGCAGGGTTCTTCTCCTTGGCAATATTTAGTGCTTTCTCCAACAATGGGATGGAATATTTGTGGCCACCGCCACGCTGTAAGCGCTCCGCAGAGTACTCATACGGTCCAAGCATCTTTTCGTCGGTTGGACTTCCCAGTTTTCCATCCTTGTCCGGAGTAGTCAGGATATGCTTAATTGTGTCCTGCACCAGAGAGTTCAGAGCCTCCGGATTCTTGACCAACTGGTTCTCGTACCTGACTGTAAGTATGTGACGCATAGTCCGGGCACCGGGGCTTGATATGTCACCTTTCTTCTTTAGTGCGTCGTAGGCGTCTTTGATTTCGTTATGTACTTGCATCTTCAGCCTGGATAATTGGTCGGAACGGTCACTCGATAAGATCAGAGCTCTCGCCTCGGCACCAGCCTCAGTGGCATCGCCATGAATCTTCTCATACGCTCCTATATTCGTGCGCAGAGTCTCAAACAACCGATCGATTTCTTTCGTAGACTTGTTATCAACTAGAGTCGACGCAAGGTTTGAAATCACAAATCGCTTTTCTCTTGATGCGATATCTTCAGAGTTCTTTAATACCGAACCAATTACATCTGATACCACTCTGTGAGCAAGTTTATCAACACCTTCAGTATCGCCTTGGCTCCTGTGCATGCCAAGCAAACCGCCGAACTCCTCAGTGTAGTCCATTGATGTCGATAGTGTTTTATTAGCGAACCGTTCATCGGCTGCCTTCAATACATCTCTCACAATCTTTGATTCTCCTGCGATCTTCATTACGTCTAGGAAATTTTTCGTTTCTCTGTTAAAGGTTCGAGTACCATTTATGCGCTCGTCTTCTGACTTTGCGATCGGCTTATCATTTTGAATTTTGTTGACCATAAACTTAGAGAGTGTTTCAGCCTCCTTATGGGCTTCTTCCTTGTGGCCCCAATGAGTCAAGTACTTATGAAGAGTCATGCGTTCGTTAAACACGCGGTCAGGACTGACGTCATTATCCTGAGCCAACGTCTCGACAAACCTGCGTTGTAGGTCGATGTGCTGTTCGGGTGTCGCCTCCACCTTGTCCCCATCGCCTTTCGCTGCCGATCTTGGTTTTTCAATCAAGGTATCGTAAATAGCTTCAACTGAGAGCTTGTCTTTCTGACCAGGCTTGCCGGTATGATCGACACGATTGCCCCATTGATTTTCGACCGCCATGTTACCAGCAGCAGAGTCGAATCGATAACCAACGAGCGCATGATGCGCGTGCAGATCTTGCGCCGCCTTGCGCTCCGCGTCTGTCACCGCCTTGCCATTATATGAGTCGCGGAGATCGGACAAGAACGGATCTCGATTGGCAAAAACTCCCATTACGATAGGTTTGTTACGAGACTGTGCGTCTTCAATAATTTTCTTGAAATGCTCCGCCGATTTGGGCTTGATTACTCCTTCGGATTCTCTGTGGTTGACTACAGTTAGATCACCCTTATTGCCACGAAGCTGCTTGTAAAAGCACGGTATGTCTTCCATGTGCATGCCCGGTCCTTCAATAGGACGTGTCACCTCTTGCTGTGCAACAAGAGATTTGTCCGCCGTGGGATCAACAACAGATTCAGTCTTCCAAAAAGGTTGCGGCGGTGACTTGGAGTAATCCATCATGCGATTATGCTTGTCGCCTGGAAAGTCGGTAGTGTGCCCTTCTTCGTACGCGATCTTCCCTTTGAGCCCTTTTTCCTCTCCAAACGAGTCATGTCGAGACCAATGAACATTTATCAAAAGAGGCTGAGCGATATGACTGGCCAGGCTTCTCTTTTTTTCCTCCGGCGTATCAGATTTATACTTATCCGGACGGAGATTGCGAGAAGGAACCTGAACTGCAGTACCGTCATTAGTGACGTACTGCCCGGTCATCGCAACTTCGGCAACCGCTCGAGCGATTGTTGCCGGCTCCTGGATTTAGAGAGCCGTCTCCAACGCGGCTGTCGAGCAGGCGGCCTGACGCACCATATCCGATGCTAGCGTACGTAACTCCGAAGAAGAATAAAATTTGTTGCCGGTCTTACTATCCTGCATTACGCGGTCTAATTGTCCGTAAATTTGTTCCTTATCTGCTTTGGTCAGACCATCGACCTCGGCGCGTTTTTCGAACTCAGCCAGGTTCTTCTTGAATGTGGTAATTTCGTCTGGTGACTTGAAGACATCAGCCACAAGTTTGCCTATCGAATCTAGGGACATCGTAGGTTCAGGCTTTACTTCTTTCTTCACGTCCGCTTTCGACTCTGGTTTCACCTCTGGCTTCACGTCAGGCTTTTCGCTGGGTTTCGAATCCGGCTTAGCATCGGGTTTCACCCCTGGCTTCACGTCTGGCTTTTCGCCGGGCTTCGACTCCGGCTTAGCATCGGGTTTCACCTTTGGCTTCTGTTCAGACTTTGATTTGTCTTGTCCCTCTATTGCCTCCAAATCCGGTTGTTCATTGTCCGGTTCGGACAGACAACTATCGAAAAACTCAGGTGTTCCAAACGAATTGTTCAGCGCCTCATTCGCCGTTGATAATGAACTCATCTCCTCGATCGCCTTTTTCAAATCACGCGTCAACAAAAGAGGTTCTGACCTCGACAAGTCTATCGAAGGGAATCTCTCACTGCTTGTTGCTTGATTGTTTGATCGCTCAGGATTTTGATCTTGCTCCGGCATATATCAACATCCTCGTCCGCAGCAGGTCGGGCCCGGAAAGTTCCGAGACGGAAAAGTCGTGCTGTCACAGCATAGTTGACCATCACTGCGCGTCAAATCTGGATCTCGGTCAACCCTATGAAGATCTACAATCGAAATCAACCGCGATTCTTGCATGCATTTTGTGAAAATTTGGTGAGAGTGCTATTCAGCGCGAATGGAGAACAAGTGAAAACAGCTCTATACGCTGCTTTGCTCCAACAATCTTCTCTTGTAAATCGGTGCACAATTTGTCACAGTGTTCACGATACTTCTTTGATCGTTCTGGAGCTCGTCTTTCGAAGAAAGATAAACACGAACATAGCCAATTCCCAACCCGTCGCGATGATCGAGATTAGCATTAGGTGGTAATTCCTCTAGCGGGAAGTGATAAGTCGTGGAACTGTCTATGACTCGCACTCTGACATAGAGCATTGCTCCGTCCTGCTGGGCCGAAGAGTCTTCGATTTTCTTCGAGTCAGTCCAAGGCTCCTGACACAGAGATTCCGTGGGGAGAAGAAGCGCTAGGAATAGCGATAAGAAGAATGTTTTGATGTAACAAAGCATGATAAACCCAGACATAAGTAGCGTCGTAAATCGGGCAATTAGCCAACCGTCTTAGAACCCGCAGGTACTGACTCGATTCATACAACTATCTACTCCACACAAAGTGGAAAAATCAAACCTGATCCAGTCGGAAATCGGAATAGCGAAAAAAGCGATAGCGTGCCTACGCCCCGCGGACATAGAACCAAGAAGCGGTTCGGGTCTGCGGGGCGCAAGATTGTTTTCAATAACAGTTCTTGTTGTCCTGACGATTGTCAGAACTAAGACTGGACGCGAACGAATTACTATTCGTCTTCGTCTTCGTCCTCGTCGTCGAACTCGTCGTATGCGTCCATGATGTAGTCGGAATCGCACTGGGCCGCAATCGCTGTTTGCAGAACTCCAACATAGACTTGAGCAGCTGTGTCAGGCGACACGCCTTCTTTCTTCAAGGTTCTGATCCACTGCACGATGCTTTCGGTGATATCTTCACCGATAAGTCCATTATCGTGAGCGGCATCATCTACTTCTACTACGGTACTAGTATTTTTTGCCACGTCTCTTCTCCGTGTGTTTGCGGGGCTAGATCCTCATATTGTGCTATTTTAGCCGCGTTTTGCCCAGAGACATTTGCTCATCTGTGTCCCGGAAAGTATAAATTCGTTACGAGACGCATATTTCCCAGCCGGGTGTTCTTCTTCAAGACTTGACGCTCGGCACGGACGGCAAGCATCCGTCAATATCATTAGCTGTGCCGTCCTCGTATCGGTAGGGGGCTTTCTTTGAAGAGATTGTTCAGACGCTCCAACTCGTTAGACTCGAGATATGCAGCATGGCCGGAAACGATACCAGTTACGACTCTGAAAGAGCGTCCAATGTGCATTCCAGACCCATCAAAGTGCACTCGCGGATCTCTTCGTCGTGACGAGAACGGCGCATTTTGAGTACAGTGAGTCCTCTGCGCATCTCACCATAAATCTCGATATAGCGCAAAAGAATAATGCTGCCAGTGATTGTAGATATGTGCGCTTTCGTGATCGACGTACCACCCTCAAATTGGGGTAGTCGAAGTGAACAGACCAAGAGTCTCTGATGTTTGATAAACGAAGTGATCAATCAACGATTCACGAAATCCCCTGATTGAGGATACTCTCTCTAACGTTGATAGACTATCGATCGGCACTCGATTTGGCTTAAACTCGCGAATCGAGTTTTTCATTCCAATTAAATGATCTTCGAGGCCCTTCGTCTCCGGGTATGAGCAGAGAACCTTCAGCAATCCGCCTTTTCGAGGGTTTCAACTGCTTCGATAACGCAGTCGCTGAATCATTCTTCGTAATACTGAAGACGGAAATCGATCTCACAAACAATTTGTCGGCTTCTCAAGTTCGGCAGACCATCTTCGATTACATTAAGATCTTCTACAACAGAAAAAGACTTCCTTTGATGACCGTGGACTTCGTGGTCACATGCCCGCTCGTCCCAATGCGTTTGTCTTATATTCGGTTTCTGTCCGCCAGCTCGCGGATTTGCTCCACGCTTCTTTCAGACCTCGCCTCACGACTGCGTCCTTGCACTTCGCTACACTTCATCGTCATCAGATTGGAGTGGACTTTCACCTCGAACAAGCCCGGCACCCATAAAAGTGGTGTGTGTGTCAGCCACACACCACTTCGTAAACTCTCACTCTACGCGGGACACCAACCATTGGGTATGTTGTAAAGATCAACACCCCAACCAGACAGTTCGTTCCCTCCTGCAAGATGAGCTTCGCCTCTACCAAAAGTGTGTAAACAACAGAATTGCTGTTTACCAAGGTGGCATCTTGGGACCTCGAGAATCCACACAAATCAGTGCCGCTTCTAGATCAAGTTGATACCCCAGCGGACCACTTAATGTATAAAATCCACCACAATGATATTCTCACACCGGCTGCCGAGCTGGACCGCCGGTGGTTTCCCCGTGCACTATGGAGTCTGAGAATGACAAATACCTCCCCTCAGGAATGGGCTCGCTCCTTCAGGAGACTCAATATACGTGTCGTTGTCGCTTTTTCCCTCTTTCTTGCGCAGCAATTGCCGGCACAAGCCGGAGACAACCATCATCAAGGTTTTAACCAACGGATCAACCGACTTGCGCGAAATGGTGATCTCAGACACTCTGACTGGAGTGCCAGGCCGCAGCGAATCCGACCGGCTGACCAAAATCGGCAAACTTTGAATATCAATACTGGACGAATTCAAACCTACAATCTCAATAATCGGATAAACCTCGATCTCCGTTCGCAGGTCGAGAACATCATGCTTGGTGCCAAACTTTTCAGTGAGCAAGCATCAGTCAAAATCACCGTTGGTGGTGCCGAGAAGATCTTGCAGGCCGGTTCGCGTGTAACGGCAGGTGAGTACGTTGCGGCCAAGCAGGTTCTCACAGGCGGGCAGCAAACTCTGGTGCTCGGTGTGGATGGCAGCGCTTCCTCAGGTCACGTCGACTTCGGAACTATTCTGAATGGTGACGAGAAAATGCGAGCAAGCTCTCTGGTGAATCCACAAGGAGTAACCGTTGCGGGAGACTTTGGCAAACACTCCGATTTTCAATTGCGTGGCGATCTGACCAATTTCGGTTCGCTTTACGCCTATTCGACAAGGTCGAATGCCCGAGCCGGCTCGATCAGGGCTCTTGACATAAACAATCAAGAAGGCGCGACAATTTCGACGGTGCTTCCCGAAGGTCTGCGAACCGATCTCCACGCAACAAATCGCAGCGTCGATTTGCGACTGCACGCAGACAATGATCTCAATAATTATGGCACCATTGAAGGTGGCGGCCGAATTTCATTGACTGCCGGAAATCGAATAAACAACGCATCAGCAAATGCGACCGTTAAAGCCGAAAACGATGTTTCCCTCGCCGCCGCCGATATTGTCAATCGCGGAGCAATAGCTTCGACTCAGGGAAGCATCTATGTCGACTCGACAGTATCATCAACCTTGACGGTGGACAACCGTCAGGGATTTTTACGCGCCGATAATGGGGCGATCAACATCCGATCCCACAGCTACAGCGGGGCGTTTGACACCTACGTCTGCGGTGGCGATCTCGTCAGCTCAACGGTCAACCTAAATTCCGGACAGGGACTTTTGACGGTTGAGGTTGGCGACCTCACCGGCACCGTAATCCAGAAAGGAACCGCCGTTCATTTGCTAGCTTCCACCGAGAATCTGGTATTAGGCGAAACCTGCCTTGCAGGAGATCCGACTTATTATAACACCGCCGGGAATATCGCGATTAACGGAACCGTTAACGTCAATGAAGCGCTGACCATCGTTGCATCCGGAAACATCACGTTCAACAACGGCGCGGATTTGCTGGCGGGCGACACCCTGCAAGGGTTCCCAATTACGTTAATAGCCGGCGCAAATATAACCGCCACCGCAGGCGGTGCTAACCAATCGGCACTTGGTCCCATACCTCCTGTCAACAACAACAATGGCGGTGTCACCATAAATGGTGCCTCCGCAGGGGGCGGACAGATCAATTTTGCATCTCCCGGAACGGTCATCGACACCAGAGCGATTAATCCGGTAGCAAACACAAGTGGGGCCGACGTGTTAATGGTGGCCTTCGGTGGCGCAAATGCCGGTTCCGGAGCAATCAATGCGCCATTTGCAAACAGCTCAATAGTATTCACTGGCGGGACAGGGTTTGGAAACAATGGCAACATCACCTTTATCGCACCAGGCGCCCCGACTATCAGCCTGTTACCTGGCATGAACACTACGGGGGGTCTTGGCGGTGGTGGCAATATTACAGCCACAGCAGCCGATCCCCTGGCAATCAATGTTGTTTATCTAGCCAACGGCAAACTCAGCGGTGGAGGACCGACGATAGTACCCCAGTCGACTCTGAAGCCAGGTGGCACAATTCAATTCGCCAATAACGTTACTGCCGGTAACGCCTTCATTCAAGCGTCTGCAGAAGATCTAGTACAACTCAACGTATCGAGACAGATGACGGCCAACGGAGTAACGATGGTATCGGAAAACGACAGAGTTGGGATTTTCGGGACGCTCACAGCAAATTCATTCTTCTTCGCCGTTGGGGACGACATTCAGACAGCCAATGCCGGGCTTCAACGTGGTATCGTCAGATCTCCTAACATAGGTCTAACGAACGATTCCGGCGACATTGGTCTTGGCGGAGTCTTCGGTTTTCGAGTCGATGGTCTCAATGGCAACGATTCATCGATTACCGTTAATGGACATGATGGTGTCTCCATATTTACGCAAGGTTCAAGTGAGATTTCCGTCGCTGGTTCGTCCAACGGAACAGGAACGTTTGAAATACTTTCCGCTTCCGACAAGGATGTTCGTGTCGGCTCAATTAATGTCAACAATGGCGATTTGAAAATTTCAGCGAGCAACAATAGTGTATTTCTGGATGCAGCGGCAGCAATCAGTACCGCCAACGGCACTATCAGTGTAAGTTCGGGAGGTGGAGACATATCCACTGGCAATGCAGGTACCATTGACGCTACGAATGGAATTCAGCTGTCTGCACTCTTCGGGTCGATCACCGTGGGTCCAACGGCGTTCACCACCACCAGTGGTGATGTAAGTATTCTCGCTGGTACAGAAGGAATGCTAGTCAACGACGGTGCCTCTCTGCACACCGATGCCGGCAACATCAATATCAACGCTGCTGACTCTCAGATTGAGTTAAGGACCGCCAACCTGAGCACTGGAGATGGTAACATCAATATAATCAATCAAGGCGTCGACAAAAAGAAAACCAAGATCACTTTTTTCAATACCCAACTCAACACGCTCGGTCAGCCTGCAAATGGAGACATAACCATTTCGGTTGGAGTTCCTGGTCCAAACGTGGCTGGAAAGGCACCGAAGAAAAACCTTGTCATCAACCCTGGTGGCGGTCAAGTCTTCTTTAGCAAAACGGGTATTACGGCCAACGCGCCAAACAGCACTCTGACCGTCAACAACGCCGACATCATATTCAATAACTCTGTGAACAAAAAGAGCATCGTATTGAGTGGCGTCAACTTCACGGCAGACTAGCCACATCGCTTCAGACTTGAAGAACGGGTCCCGACATTTTTTGGGAAAACCTATGCCAAGCTCCTCGGCAGCCTTTTTCTTGGAGTGAATAAAGCGACACAGAGACTTTGCTGGCAGCCGCTTCATTTCTTGGCCTTCAACTGGCACCGCGAATCAAGGATATCAAAGACAAAACCATGTACCGCTTCGAGCGCGGTCCCAGTTATGAGCACTTGGAGCCAGTAATCAAATCAACCATTAAAACCCATCTGATCCATGCTACCTGGTCTGAGATTGTGCGAGTGATGGCATCAATTCACATACGGCGCGTCTCCGCATCACTCATTCGTACAAAGTTCAGTTCATATGCTCGGCAAAATTCCTTGTATCAGGGACTGCGCGAAATCGGACGAGTGGACAAAACCAAGCTCACTCTGCGGTGTTTGCACAATGAGGATTTTCGCCGGTTGCAAACGAGAGAAATAAACAAGGGTGAACGCTCTCACGATCGATTCTAGTTCTTCGGCAAGCAAGGCTAATTGCGATCAGAGACTTTCTCGACCAAACACACCTCGTTAGTTGCTTGGCAATTTTGCATAATGCAATCGTTGTATGGAACCTTCAGCAACTACCGGCGGTGCTGGACAAACTGAAGTCGAAAGGACATGCCCTCACCGATGAAGACCTTGCCATCATGGTCAGCCCTCTCCTTTGGAAGCATACCAATCCATCTGGGCACTATGACATAAACGCCGATCGGCTGTAGTTCTTTTCTAGCATTTTGTTGTCCTTACGTCCTGACTGCTTCAGGCTCGAAGACTGGGAAATCTGTATATCCCTCTTCAGTAAACGCGTACCAATCTCGCATTCTTGCTGGTGGATTCAATGGCCATTCGTTGGCAAAACGCTCAACCAAATCAGGATTGCTGATGAAGGGGCGGCCAAAAGCGATCAGGTCAGCGCAGTTTTTTTCTATGGCTTCCTCAGCCGTTTCTTGCGTATAGCCGCAATTGCCCATGAGCGGTCCTTTAAATACTGCTCTAAAGTCAAGCAATTGCATTGCCGGGCCTAACTCATGGAATCCAAAGGCCAAGCCGTTTAGTAAGTGCAAGTAAGCAAGTCCGTAGATGTTCAGTTTGTCTGCCACGTACAAAAATGTTTCGCAGTAGTCCGGTGACCCCATGTCGTTATATGCGCCATTAGGAGCTAATCGAACCGCCACTCTGTTTGCTGGCCAAACTGTCAAAACTGCCTCAGTGACTTCTCTTAGGAATCTAAATCGATTTTCCAAACTTCCACCATAACGATCCATGCGCTTGTTCGTTTTAGATTGCAAGAACGTGTCTATTAAGTAGCCGTTAGCCGCATGAATTTCCACCCCATCAAAACCGGCTTCTTTAGCTCGTTTTGCCGCGTTTCGATAATCATCTACGATTCCTTGAATTTCATCTGTTTCAAGCGCGCGCGGAACCTCATAGGGAACCTTGCCAATTGGAGTATGAATATAATCGCCCTCAATCTTGATTGCAGAGGGTGCTACGGCTAGCTGACCGCCGTCAAAGAAACTGCTGTGTGACGCGCGCCCACAGTGCCAGAGCTGCATAAAAATGTGAGCTTGCTTTTCGTGCACTGCATCAACTACCAAGCGCCAAGCGCTGCCTTGAGCATCTGTATATATTCCAGGAGTGTGATTCCAGCCGTTAGCTTGTTGGCTTATTACGGTCGCCTCTGTGATCAGCAGACCAGCGGCCGCCCGCTGAGCGTAGTACTTCGCCATAAGTGGATTGGGCATTCTTTCAAGCCCTGCCCGGGATCGCGTCATTGGAGCCAGCACGATTCGATTCTTGAGCTTCAAGTCGCCCATTTCAAACGGCGAAAGTAACTGGCTTATCTTTGAATGAGGCATAAATTCTCCCGAAATCAGCATCTAAGCGCGATTTGCGTATAAAATAGCTGTAATACTCGCAGGACCGTATGAGCTATCATACAATCTTCTGCAGACATAGATAGCGCTTCGCTCAGCGATTCCCAACATTTCAGCAATCTCTTTTTGCCAGATGCCAGCAAATCCGTCAGCCTCACGATTCAAAATTCATCTTCTCGTAAAAGAGGCCACCTATTCTCACAAACGGCCACCCGTTCTCATTTCACCGTCACTAAGTTCTTAAGCGAATCGACAGTTCTGAATCACCATACTCGATCATCAACAGAATCATCGTTGCGCTTGAGTTTAAGCTTCGATCCACTCGATCAATCGGCGTTGTTCGCACTTGTCGACAGAAAGATAGCGGATGGACAGATGGACGTATTGGACAAGCTTTTCACTAACGAGTGCCAATCGAATTCGATTTGAACCTTAAGCAAAAACCCGCGCTTCCGGCAAGTCCTGAGGACTCGAGTGCATATCGATTTCGATTTGAACTCTGTGCAAAAACTTTGAGCTTTCGGCAAGTCCTGAGGGCTCACATGTAATCGAAATCGATTTGAGGCTGTGCAAAAACTTCGAGCTTTCGTCAGGGCTCCGGAGCTGGTGGTACTTGGCACGACGGCAGATCATGTATACTTATGGCAGCTTCAAGGCTCGGGACAGTGTGAGCGAGGATTATGCTCAGCCAGAGAAATAGTACTGCTCTTGCGCTGGCGTCGCTCTTAGCGCTTTCGCCAGGTACTCCGCTTTGCGCGCAATACGCCAACAAGTCACCTGACAGTGAGGCATCCAGCGCTAAGGTGCTATGCGCGCCAGCAGTGGCGGTAAAACCTATCAAGTCTGTCGCCTGGCTTCCGGATAAGGAGCCGCGCTTAGCCCTTCTGTGCATTCATGGGTTCAGCTTACACAAGGCCTGCTTCGCCGCTTTCGGCAAAGAGATGGCCAGCGCAGGAATCGCCACTTATGCGATGGATCTGCGCGGTTTCGGCGAGCTGAAAGAATCATCAGAGAATTCGACCCTTGATTTCGATGGATTTCTAGTTGATATCAAGCATGAGCTCATAGAGATCAGGAGAAACCACCCGGGTCTTCCTGTTGTCATACTAGGCGAATCAATGGGTGGCGCCGTGGCTCTTCGCGCAGCCGCTTTCTATCCAAGCCTGGTGTCGGGTCTTATCTCGGCTGTGCCTGCACGTGATCGATTTGGCTTGAGTGGAAGTGAAACTAAGTTTGCTATCAAAGCCGGATTGAGCACCATTTTTGGTGGCTATCACAAGAAGATGGATGACGCAGCACTGTCTGCGGTGCAAAAAATCTCAGAGAAAGAGGAACTCCGGAAAGAATGGACGAACGATCCCTTAATGAGAACAGACTTCTCCCCAAAGGATTTTGTCGTATTTGACAAATTCATGTCGGAGAATCTAACTGCCGCCTCGATGATAAAACAAGTTCCGGTGCTATTCATCCAGGGGACCAACGACAAACTCATTCGTCCGGCAGGCACATGGAAGCTCTTTGAACGCCTAAACACAGCAGATCGTCAACTTGTCCTCAGCAAGAATTCCGAACATCTAATCTTCGAAAAAGGTCAGTTCAAACCAGATGATTTAAAATTCGTGACCAGCTGGATCGACAGAAATATCACGCCATTAGAAAGCACAGTCGTAGCTCATAGTAAATTACCTGTGGTGGCGTCGAAAGAGGAATACAATACTCCTGAGATTGCCAATGCCAGCGACTCGGAAGAAGCGGCAAAAAAAGCACAGATAGCCGCAATCCCGGCAGAGCCAGCAGCAGCGGAGTTTAAAAACAAAATCGCATCGGCGCCCAATTCGCAACAGATCAATTTTTGGATCGAATTGAATCGAAACGGAAAAGTTTATCGCTGCAATAACAAGATGCAGTTCAAAACAGGCGATGCAATTCGCTTCCATTTGATACCAGGTAATGATGGGTACGCGTACTTGGTCATGAAAGCCGGCACGACCGGAAAAAGCGATGTACTGTTTCCCAACGCGGACTACGGCACCGAGAACCACCTCCAAAAAGGAAAGGATTATCCCATCCCGGCTGTTGGATGGATGCAGTTCGACGACCACCCGGGAACTGAACAGTTAGGTCTGGTCTTCGCGACACAAAAGGTAGACGTCACTCCAGAGTCACTGAACAATCGGACGTTGACAGCTTTCGTTTCACCCGATGAATCGGGAGCGAAGGACTTATGCCCAACCAGGATGAAGCTGTCCTGGGATGACTCAGAGCCCGCTCTGATTCCAGATGATTTCTCCGCCATCGCGCAAGTCCATAAGACTACCGACAGCAGCCTGGTCAGGCTTTCGGCTGGAGCCGGCGGTATGGTAGCTGCCAGTATAGAACTCATTCACGAAAGATAGGTTGAGGTGATTCATGAACGGTACTCAACGGTTGTCGGCGCTTCTAATGGCAACGATAATCGCGCCGTCTTGGGCTCAAGAAAACAACTTAGCACCAGGCGCGGTGCCGGGCATCGAGTTTACTAAAATCCAGGACTTGAATCCGAACAGCCAATCGACGAACCGACCCGTCAAACAGAAGTGGGCTGTAGTGATTGGCGCATCCAAATTCAAAGAAGGCCGGCTCGCTCCTGGAGGCTCCGAAGCATCCGGCATGGCACAGTCTGCCAGAGAGTTCTCCGAGTATCTTTCCGATCCAAAGGGCGGACGATTCGACAAGGATCACATCAAAGTCCTACTCGATGCCAATGCATCCAGGCAGAACATTATGACGGCGCTCGGTAGTTTTCTCGGTAACGTCGGGAAGGACGACCTCGTTGTAGTGTTTGTCGCTACGAGCGCCTTCCCCACCACTGACGGCAACACTTACCTCTGCGCTTATGACTGTGCTTTGGACAACATCTACGGTACCTGCATCTCGATGCAAACACTGATGAGCACTCTGAAGCAAAGTGTGCCGAGCGATCGTATCGTTTTAATTTTGCAATCTGCCTATAGCGGAGCGGCTGACCTGGAATCTGGAGCGAAGTCGTTGACACCAACACAGAGCTATAATCTCGATCTTAACAAGGTCGTGCTGGGCAACGGATTCATCATCATGTCGTCGAGCCAGCCCAATGAAATTACTTGGAGCAGCGCCTTCTCGCGAAATCTGACCAGCGCATTGCGCCAGGAAGGTGGACTCGTATCCATAGAAAAAGCATTCGCCATCGCAAAGCAAAAAACGGAGGCGGAAACCTCCTCCTCGGGCGGAGGAAAAAAGCAAGTCCCCGCAATGAAATCGAGTTGGAAAGGAACACCACTAGTTCTCGGTGCACCGCCAGCGGAGCGCATCGCGAATCTCCCCGATTCATTTCTCTCCGCAGAAGGAGCTTATTTAAAGGCAAGCAATCTAATTGCAGCCGGAAAAACAGATGAGGCGCTGGAGCAGTACAAGCTCGCCATCGCCGCCGATCCCAAATATGCAGATGCAATCGCCGACTACGGTGCGGCATTGACAATGAAAGACGACTGGAAATCGGCCGCCGAGATGTACAAAAAAGCCATTGCCGCTAGACCGAGCGACGAGCTTTTCTACGTCAACTATGCCAGAGTTCTCGACAAGCTTGGAGATAAAGAAGGCAGTCTGGATGAGTTAAGCAAAGCTTATCGCCTCAATCCGAAAGATGTGTCCGTTTTGAAAACGCTGTCGAACAAATCAATAGCGATAGGTCAGACAGACAAAGCTGTTCGCTATATGGAGGAAGCGGTCGATCTCTATCCAAACAAGTCGGAACTGAGAGAGCGCCTGAGTTTCGCATTGATGAAACATGGTGATGTAAGCCAGGCAACAGCTCAGGCGAAAGAAGCGGTGCGTCTCGATCAAAAGTCGGCAAAGGCACGCACCACCCTTGGATCCATCCTCATGATTCAAGGATACGTGGGACCCGCCGTCGAAGCCTACAAAGAAGCAGTGGCAATCGCCCCAGATGATTCCAACAGTCGTTGGTTACTCAGCAAAGCCATGGAACAGTCCGGTGATCGCACCGGCGCCATCTCCGAACTCCGAAAATTTCTCGAAGCATGCCCCCCATCCGACGCCCGCCTAGAGCAAGCCAAGTCTCACCTCCACGATCTCGAATCACGCGAGCAAGCGAATCAATAGTTTGGAAGGACAGCTATGGTATAACCTCCTTGAGTGTCCTCGTCACATTCTCTAAAAGTTTGTTGTCTTCTGTTGGAGCTGAGGGTAACTCATAGCGCATATCTGCTGAGCTGTGAGGCACAGACACGTAAACAGTTATCGCTGCTTGCAAATTTGGATCGGCCTCAGATGATAGGGTGTAGCTCATCTCGAATTGGTTTGGAGCACCTTTTGGAAATGGTGCAAATGGGGCCGCCGATTCAACGGCATGCAATGCAGCTAAATTGGCCAATTTTGGACCAGTTGTTTGGACAACCTTTAACCCCGTTATCTGACCGTTATGATGGAGCGTGAAAGACGTCTTCACTCTTGAGGCCTCGCTCAAAAAAACGGGCTTCCAGTGTTTCTTGATCTGACGTTGAAACCGAACCATGTATGGACCAAAATCGACGTCGCGTCCTGACGCGAAAGGTCCATTGAGAATCTCCTTAGCACTTTTTACTGCCTCAGTCTTTGGCTCTACCTGCAGTGCCACCTCGAGGAGTGCAGACTCACGAACTGAGGCTGGCAAAGGCTTCGAGCGCATAAGGTTGCTCGCCAGCTCGCGCAACCTCCGGTCGAAATCTTCGGAGCCCGAACTTTCGGTGGTTTCGATTATCTCGATCCGACCGTTCTTAAGGACTCTCATCCGCAGCCTTGAATTCAGACTGTCATCAACTGAACAGGACGTCCACCGCGCGGAAGCGTCTGTACCGAATTCTTTGAGATAATTTGCGAGGTCTCTATCGGCAGATCCTTGAGCGTCGCTTTGCGCAACAATCGATGAGGTCAGAACGTTGCCCCAACCTCCGAAAAGTCCCATCGGGTCAAGCGGAGTGAAAACAAGATCTATCATAAGGGGCCTCGATCTTGTTTTTGGCAGCGCACAGAAAGGCATTGAGCTTACGATTGCAGCGCGAGCAGACTCGTCGAACTTCTTCGATTTAGAGGACTCTTTGATCTTAAGGTCAGAGACTCCTCCATCCATTTTTATAACGAATGTCCAGGTGCACGACGGGGACGATAGCCCATCGATAGTTGGATGCCAGTTCTGCTCTACCTTATTTTGAATCGATTGAGTGTAGACCATGACTGGATGATCTTTGAAGTAATCGGCGGCCGATGCATCGCCGAAACTCTGCGCCTGGCTCGCGACAGGCCAGAGGAATTGCGATGTCACAAGCATCATTATGAAAAGATGTTTTAGCATAACTAGTAATTTGAATCGACAGGGTTTTGCCATTCTCGCTCAGACCAAGTATTAGAAGAACCGTATTTCCCCTACAAATATCATCGATGTTTCTCATGCTAAGAACACAACATCAAAACAACGACTTTGGTGCATTTTCACAGTAAAACACTGCTCTGAAGCGGTTTTAGGGTGCCATGTAACAACTTTGGGATAATCTGATGCTACAGTGCGGAGCGTATGGTGATTTCGCAATGTCAACACCATACCTACGCGGAGCAGGAATTGGACTGACGATCTCGATCTGATGTTCTGTTTTGAAGTTTCTATTTGACGGGTGTCGAATTATGGCAAACAGCCTGGATCAGCTTAAAGAAGGTGGAGACGGGACCAACGACGCAAAGGGTACCGCCAACGACCTAAATCCCTTTCCAACATCAATGAATGGCATCAACGATTGGATGAGCAGCATCAACTCTATGACGCAGTCGAGGAACAACTCCGCAGCCGACAACTCGCTGCCTGCATGTAGCACTTGAGGATAGAATTTTGTTCGCGCAGGCTGCGCGGAGCTTCTAAAGAAAACAGAAGGTAGTGGAGTTATCAGCCCGCTATCTTCTTGGTTTCTACAAAGAATTTGAGAGGTGCACTAACTTCGATACCAAGCAAATATCAATTCTCATAATTAAGAACTGCTGAAACACGCTATCAATGGTCCGCATTTCAACTGATAGCCTAGAATCCAAATGCCGTTATCTCTTCGATCCGCAAATCTCTTTCGTCAGACTGTTCAATATTTTTGCAACATTTGTCAATTACATTTCAACATCAGTATTTGTGCAAGGTGTGCATATGGTTTCGGACGCCGCAAGTGGTTTACCTGATTTACCAAAGAAAAATCAACAACAAGATCAACCGACGGCTGCGCAATTGGAAGTTTATTCTTACAGCGCGCCCAAAGTTGGTGTCTCACGCGACAGTGAAGAAAAAGAATCATCGTCACTCATAAAGAAATCGAAATCCGGCGCCGAAAAAGATGCCGGAGGCGAAAGCGATACGGATCAGGACAAAATTGATCTTGGTCTTGAGAGCACAGCTGGACTCTACGCAGCGACGAACGGTCTGCCGAACGCGACTGTCGAAGCCGGCGGTGCTAGAGTGAGTTTGCCCGGCACCGGTCAGTTGAAAGGAAGCGGTGGAACCGACGCAGATAAGCCCGTGGATGGTCGGAAATCCGAGCCAGCAGCAGACTTTCCACCGACCGGTTCATCCCATGATAGAGACGATTCGCAATTAGACCATGACGATCAGACAAAACCGAAGGAGCCACCGAAGTTCGATGAATTCGGCAGACGTATCTCGACAGACCTCGTTGTAAGAGACGTCGGAAAAGTAGGCGTCACGGCGTCACGTGACAATTTCAATCAGGTCAACAAGATTAATCTAAAAATCGGCAACGAGACCGTCAGTTACAGCCGAGTCGCAGACGGTATTTGGAGTCGTGCAGCGGGAAAACTCGGAGAAAAAGCACCTAGTGCCGAAAGCTTGAAGGGAGCGGAGACGGCATTAAAGTCCCTTGGAATCGATTCGGTAGGCATGTCCGGCAGATTCTTCAAAGGCGATTTGGACCTCACCACCGATGGAAAAGTCAGGTATCAAAACTCCGATGCACCCGACAAAAAAGTATCGTACCTATCTCCCGATGGAACGGTCTCCAAGTTCAACCTCGAAAACAACACAAGAGAGACTATCGGAAAAGATGGCAGAACCTCTCTCGATGCATGGGATGGTAAGAAGTTCGTGCCCGCAAAAGATGTTACCAGAGAGCAGCTTTCTGACGGCACTGTGAAGTCAACAGTCGCACTTCAGGGAAGTCATAACAAGTCGCTCGAGCGTTTCACCAATCCGGGTAAGCCTGGCACCGGGGAAGGGAAGCGCGACGAAACCAAGTTCACGAGCACTTCCGGTGATGCCAACTCTTACAGTTGGCTTGATGGAACCAAGACCAACAAAGGCAAAACAACATACCTTGATGGCACGACCGGCAAATACAGAGAAGGCAAAGTATCCGACAATACGGTTACGTTTACCGACAAAGATGCGAACAGTAAAGTCACCTCCGTCACGCGCGACACCAAAGGTGGTACCGCCACGTACAAGGGACCAGGCGGTTATGAAGTGACGAAGAACATTAACAACGATGTGGTTCTCAGTAGTAAAACTGACCTTGGACAGTTCACCTTTACCGGCACTAAGAAGGAGCCCCATTCGGTCGACAAATTCACCTTGAATGGAAAAACATTCACCAGGGTTGGGCAGGACAAAACTGGAACGCTAAATCAGGAAATTGCACGAGGCAACAAGTCGCTCAAGGACTTTCAGCCAAAGACCAATTCCGAGCTCAACGAATACAAAAACGACAAAGGTGAGACGTTCCGCATGAGTGTCGTCGTCGATAAAGATGGAAAAGTGAAGAGCGCTGTAGCCGGCAAGGATGGCCCCCTGGTAAGGGAACATGCACCAACTTCGACGGTAAAAGATCCAGCCCCTGGAGCAGTGAAGCCTGAGAATCCAGACGGCAAACCAAAGGAAGAATTCGACAAACCAAAAGACAAAACCCCGGCAGAAAAAGCAAAACAAAAGGATGAAATAAAAGCCACCAAATTCGACCGTGAGGGAAGACCGACCGAGTATCAATCCTGCAAAGAGAATCTCAAGTTAACGAAGAACGGAGATGGCTCCTGGTCACACTCTAAACTCGATGATAAAAAACCGTTCAAGGCTCCATCCGAGTTCGCGAAGAAAATCTACACCAACAAGGATCTCACCTCTGAACAGAAGGAACGTCTAGTCGACAACGCTAAGAAGTTCGACTCGATGAAGAACTTCACGGACAAGCAAAAGCAAGAGGTGTACAAACAGGCCGACCGACTTCTTGATGGCAAGGATGCAGCCCTTACATCAAGAGAGAAGGCAGAACTCGCAGATCAACTGTACTGGCACATAACCAATTCCTCTGACAACGATCAGGGTAGAAATAAGACCTGCAATGTCACTGTCTTACGCGGAATGGCTCTCAAAGATCAACCAGAAGTAGCAGCGAAGCTTACAGCAGATGTCGCCAATAGGGGTCAGTTCACCACTAAAGATGGTACCACCATCAACGTTCCCATGGATTCCGTAAAAGTACGTCCTGGTAGCCCAGAATCGAAATTTCCACCAGAAGGCGGTCATCGCACCGCGCTCGGTAAGCTGTGGGATGTTTCACTAGTCAACAGCAGAGTACAGCGGGATACGGTCGATCCACTCGGTAAGAAAGTACCTAAAGGCTCGCTTTCATACAGGGAAGTCACACCGGAAAGTCGAACCGACACCGGCGGTCGGATCGTGCGGAAGAACGAAGACGGAAGCGAATCGACTCTGCACCTGAATAAAGACGGAGCCTCAAAACCAAATGATAGTCCGTTGCTTGGTGGTTCCGAGATTGCCGACGCATGGAATCAACTAACCGGGTCGAAACTGGATGGTCGATATCTGTTGCACGAGAAGCGCAGCGCAGGAAAGGATTTCGATAGACTCGTAGGTGGCAAGATTGGATCGGAAGAACAACTGAAAGAAAGCCTAGCTAAGCTCGGCGATAAATCTGCAATCGTCTCACTCAATAGCGGTAGACTCCAACAAATGGCCAGGCAGCGAGCCGCTGTGGAAAGAGGCGAAGATCCAAACAAAGTGCCGAGGCCTGACGGCGGCAACCATGTAGTCCTTGTCTCCGACTACGATCCGAAGACAGGCACTGTGAAAATCGATAACTCATGGGGTCAAAAAAATGATGTTAGAATCACCGTGAAGGAATTGTATGATAGTATGCAAACATTGTCTAAAGGCTCAGGAGGCGGCAAACTCGAGTGGTATACACCACCAAAGAGAAAGTAATCGCGTTAGCAAAAGGTGACAACGGAGCAAAAGAATGGTCGACTATCCAGTAGACAAACCAGCAATACCAGAACACATTTATCGCAAAGATCAAAAGAGTCCATCGACAGCCCCATTGAGCAGGATTAGAAAAACAGTGACTCAAACAGTAGTAAACAAGATAACGGAGATGGAGCCGATTGACTCCATAACAGTCCCCCAATCCTGGCGAAAAGCGCTTAACCATCCTGATGATGGTGCGGTCTCTACGAGCATCACCTTCACTCCATCGGATAGCAAGGGCACGAGCCTATCGATTTTCGATCGTGGTGTCGAAGTCGGCAAATCCGCTGGAGAGCACTTCAAGACTTTGCTCTTAAAGCCTTCCCATGTACTCACAAATGATGAAGTGAGTGCACTTGGATATGATCTGCTTGACACCGTTGGCGATACCTCAGCATTTAGTATTAAACATGCCGAGACTCGGCTCATTGGTGGAAAGCGATTGCTTCGCATAACCGGAGAATGGATTTCGGGTGGAAAACAATTCGTCGGATACTATTTCCCCAATTGGGCGCGTAAATCCGGACAGATGTCGACTGACTTTCAAGAAGTAAAAGAGATGTATTTCGAAGGAAAAGAACCAGAGTTCTCAAAGTTGCTGCCAGAAGCTAACTTAGCGATGGAAAGCATAGTTTGGAAGCCTTGACAAAGTTGATTTGTCCCGACTGCCATTTATAAAAACGACCTTTTCGACAAGTTGAAAAATCGAAGTTGAGAGCAGCTTGTTACGCCACAAGCACCTCTATGTCAAATTTTATATCGATATCGATTAACCCGTGGGATAAAAGGTGCCTACAAATCGGCTGCCTAACGAGGTTTCACGATTTCGCGCTCAGTGCGCCTGGATGTCAAATCTTGGCGATGTCAGCTTTATGCCGACTATTGCGATACCGTTTCCATCTGTGCAAGTTGCGCACGAACTGCGTCATTATTTGGATCGGTCGACAGAACGCTTCGTAACAGCTGAGCGGCAAGAGCCTTGTGGTTATACATAGAAAGTGCGCTGGTATACCGAATCAACTCTTCTGCACTGACATTTCTCAGATGCATCAATGCCTGGAATTGTTCGATCGATATTTCAGCTCTATCGACACGAAGCAGTGTGTAGGCAAGCTGCTCCCGAGCGGCAGGATCGTTGGGATTTTTCTTAATTTCCTTCACCCAGAACGAGACGACCTGAGTATCATCGACCTGACTTCCAGAAGTCGCGCTTGTCTGCTCGCCAGCAGGAGCGGTTCCAATATCGGTCTTATCGAATGTCACTCTATGCGAGATTGTATTGGACTTAGAGACTGGGGGAGGCTCGGAATTATAGGCGGCTCGCGCGGGAAACGAATATCTTGTGGGTTGCTGTTCTTCACCTTCGTTAGAGCTCTGCTCTGTCGACTCATGGTTAAAAGCGATTGTTGCTGCAATGGGTTTAGAAGAAGAAGAAGAAGTATTTGAAGTCAGATCACTGATGGAGGAAGCCAGTGATACCATTGCGAACGCAATGAACAATCCAAAGCCTAACATTGCCACGAGAATTTCTGACTGTTTCGGCCTTGTAACTTTCGATTGAGGTTCGATGTTTTCAATTTTTTCGACTACTCTTTTTTCGCGTATCCGAAAGTCGACTTCACTAGTTAGCTTTCTCTGAGCAACCCCTTCAACTAGCTTCTGGCAGTCCCGGCTGTGCTCCTGGCAAGCAGGAAATCTGGCGGTTTTCTCTAATGAGGTGTCGGGTTGGTCTTGAAGAACAGTCGCCACTCCCACAGCATCAATCAATGATTGAACATAATCATTTTCTGGTGAATATGGAGGCGCTTCCGGCTCGAAACATAGGTCCAATGCGGCAGTCGCATGGGATGCCAGCCCAATCGACGAGGGACCGGCCAGAAAGCTTGCCACTGCATCTGAGGTCAACTCCAATTGCTGTTGCAGTTCCCACTCGTCCTGCGGTACTGCTTGCCTGAAAACAAAATTGCCGAATGGTAATAGTAAGAGCTTGCATACGGCGCCGGTTCCCGTTTCACCAGTGCCATCGATTACACAACCACTTATAGTGTCATTGTCCGCAATCAAAAGTCGTCCGCTAACCAACTTACCAGTGATGTCGACGACACCTAGTTCGGTGGCTTTTGCACTTGCAATTATGCTCAGCAGACTTCCTGGGCTTTGAAAACTACCCTGTGTTATACACGTGCTGCTGCCAAAACTGTTATGGTTTGAAGCAATCTGAAAGTAACTCATGGCAACAATCTCCCCTAATGATCCCACCATCTGGCAACCAAGTGTGATACCACTTGCATTGCTCTGTTTAACATCTGATCAAAAGACTCTCTACCGCAAGTCGTTCGTATTGTCCCCGAACACCTGAGGATGAACGAACGTCGGCCAACATTGTTTGCCAACAGGAGCCCGGTTGGGGAGGTACTGGACACCCATGTAATCCAGCATCTCCTTATCGAGCGGCCAGTGATTGAGCGAAACACAATTGTCTGGTCGGCGATCGTGGTAAGGCGTGCCCAAAGGAGGTTCCTGCGTTGTCTCGCCTTCTCTGGAAAATCCATAAGCCGGTAAGTAACAAATCAGCCTTTTGTTAACATTGCCTGTCTTGGTCGCAGGATTATCGATGATTGGTCCATCGATCTTCACCATGGCATACGGCTGAATAAGTGGTACGGCTGAAACCCCGCGTGCGGAGACGGAACCTGGAAAGAGTTGTGCGAAATTAAAACCGAAGAAAGTAATTGGGAATGGAACGAAAACATTGGCGTTAAGATCGCACGTGTAGATTGTCGCATCGCCAAACGACTGGTCTACACTCACTCTGGCAGAGGCGTTCTTGATCCCCAACTTAGAACACATCTGTTGGGCAAGAGCACTGTAGTCCTGATTTCTCGGGTTTTTGTATGTATTGGGACGAGGCAACCCTAGCCAATCCCCATCCTTTTTACATGCGACCCAAGCCAGGTTGGAGGCAACAGCCGAGAGCTGACCGACATAGAGCAAATGGGCACTCATATTACCCAGAAAGATAAGCAGCGGCACTGAAATCAGTATAAAAATGATCGTGCCGACAACGCCTTCGGCAAGCACGGCACCGTGAGAGGCTCTGCGCTTGTTTCGAGGACGCGATTGATAAAACGTCTTTTTCAGCTTCATATGTTGTTCTCCAGCCCGTGTCCAGTTAACTTCTTAACTTTTCCCCTGCTAGTATTCTCTGCCGGCAACGTTACATATACGTAACTTCAGCTCAAAACCAAAATTTAAAGTTTCGACTCCAGGTCGGTATTGATACTCATCTGTACTGTTGCAGGTGAATGAGCCGGTAACCGACTACTGGTATCACCTATAGTGGCTCCACCCACTTATCACACGAATATTCTTCGTCGTACATTTCTGAGCAACTGAAAGGCGATTAAGGTACACTGAGTTCGAAAAGTTTTACTCTAAGTGAATCTGCAGTCGCTGGCAGAGCCTCTAAGAAACCGGTATATGACCAACATCCGTGGGATCTAAGATCAATGGTGCCTTCGAACCAGGATATCGAAACGGCAATTTATCTAAAGCACTTGAGGCGATCGCAATCAGCGCTAAGAACCAGAAGTAAGAATCAATTGGTCTTTGGTGCATAAGACAAACAGAAAAGCGAGATCAATACCTCGAAAGTGAAATAGGCATGGACTCTGACAAGTTGACGGAGGAACAACTCATTCGGCGTGTTTGGAGCGCTATGCACGCCGGATCGTCGTCCGACAGTCTGTCACCATTGCAAGATATCTTGGTCGGATATATTTCTGAAATAGTTCATTTTTTCGCAATACTTGCGCTCGCGGATGTAATCTGCGAAACTCAAGATGTAGAGCCAGTTTTGCGGAAATGAAAACCAAAACCATACTCATAATTGCCTTACTTTTGGTTTCCTGGTGGATGCCTAGTTCATCCGCCTGTTGCTGCTCGGCACAAGCAATAGCAGCGACCTTGCACGACGATGCATTTGGCGATGTATGCAAAGACTGTGGTCATTCGAGCAACTGCTGCTCCATGCAAAATTCACCAGCTGTCGGTTCAGAGGCTCCTACGCTCTGGACTTTCAGTGATTGTACAACGAGCATCTCCATTCCGACATTCGAGCAAGCGATCAGATATCAATCTATTCTGGTGACGACTCACGGAGAAAGAGCACCGCCTCGAGCTCTTCGTCAGACACCTGTATCATTGCGCCGACTTCTTCTGATTTGAGAATAGCAACAACCGTTGTAGATTGACGTCTACCGCGATGAGACATGGTGTTGTTATTGACCGAAGAAGAAGAGGAGTTGCGACGTGCAAGCGCCAGAAAAAGTTCATACTGTTCAAGCTTCAAAAGAAGGAGCAGAACCGAAAAGTTGGCTCATTACGATCGCTATCGTGGTGATATGTGCAGTTTCTACTATGTTCCTGTGGCTGGGGCTGCAAGGGAGAAAGTTGGACCCGCCGAAGGGCTTAGAAGAATCGACCGGTCCCAACTCACATCAAATCTTGTCTGAGATGCAAGGTCGAGATACCGCTCTCTGTACCGAGACTACTCCGGTGCTGGGCTCCGCACCAGCCCAAGCAGTGACGATCCCCGGTGTTGTCGAACCCAACCAGGAGCAGCTTCAACAAGTGACACCACTCGTATCCGGTCGGGTGGAAAAGATCTCCGTAGCACTCGGCGATCAAGTTAAGAAGGGCGCTTTGCTTGTCGAGATTGACAGTCCTCAGGTCGCCGAGCTGCATGGAAAGCTTCACGAAGCAGAGACGAAATTGAAGCTGGCTCAGCAAAATATGCTGCGCGTAACCCAGGCGGCCAATCGGGTCAGCGTGCTGAAAGCGAAGGCTACACTGGAAGAGGCCGAAGCGACCTTGAAGCGCGCCACGCAGCTAGTCAGCGAAGGCTTAGCAGCAAAGAAAGACATGATTGCAGCACAAGCCGAGTTCGAAAGAGCCACAGCGGATTTCAATTTTCAAAAGGATATCTCGTTAAACCGCGAAGTCGCTGAAGCGCGTGCCGAGCTTAGCACCGCAAAGACCGAGGCTGAGCACATCCGAGATGCGCTCAAAGCGCTTGATGCACAACTACTAGACGAGAGCGACAATCGCGGTACCCACGACATCTCAGCTATTCAACTGAGAGCGCCGATGACTGGCACTGTAATCGAACGATTCGTCAATCCTGGTGCTGGGTTCGAAGCAGGAAAACCACTTTTGACCTTAGCGAATACAGAAAAGTTATGGGCGATAGCAAGCGTTCCAGAAGGAAAAATCTCCGACATATATGTCGGCATGCCAGCAAAGGTACAGACAGAAAATCGCACAGTCGAAGGCAAAGTGGATTATATCGATCCGCGTCTCAATGAAGACACTCGAACAGGCCGAGTTCGGGTCGAGATACGCAATCCGGACAATCGCATTAAGGTCGGTTCCTTCGTGCAAGTGGTCTTCGCCGCAGCCGGCTCGGTAGGCGGGACGTTCGTTCCGGCTGATGCTATTCAAACAGTAAACGGCAGAACAGTAGTTTTTATTCCGAAAGGAAAAGGAGCGTTCGAGCCTCGCGATGTTGTCACCGGCAATCAGATGAACAGTCTAGTCGCAATCAAGAGTGGTGTCATCGCTGGGGAGCGGGTCGTAAGCAAAGGTTCGTTCCTGCTCAAATCCAATCTGCTTAAAGACCAATTGGGTGAGGGCGAATAATGATCGAGAAGATCATCAAATTTTCGATCAAGCAAAGGTTCCTTGTGCTGCTTCTCGTCCTCTTCACTGCCGTAGCCGGTTTGTTTGCTCTACCCAAGCTCGCCATCGATGCAGTACCGGATATAACGAATGTCCAGGTCCAAATTTTGACTTCGGCCCCAGCGCTCGCGCCACTGGAAGTAGAACGCCGGGTGACTTTCCCTGTTGAAATAGCCATCAGCGGCTTGCCCGGTGTTGCTGAAGTGCGCTCGGTATCTAAGTTTGGGCTCTCCGCCGTAACCGTAGTCTTCAATGACGATATCGACACATACTTCGCCAGACAACTGGTGATGGAGCGATTGTCCAAGGTCAGGGAGCAAATTCCAGACAGCATCGGAATTCCAGAGATGGGTCCTATCACAACCGGACTCGGCGAAATCTACCAGTACGAACTAAAGGCGAAGTCTGGCGCAACCGCAGATGTGCAAGAGTTGCGGACAACGCAGGATTGGCTTGTGCGCAGGCAGATGCTCGGCATACCCGGAGTAGCCGAGGTGAATAGCTACGGCGGGCAGAAGAAGCAATATCAGATTCATATCGATCCGCAGCGCCTGCAATCGTATGGACTCACACTCCGAGACGCACTGGATGCTGTTGTTCGAAACAATGAAAACGTCGGCGGCGCCTACATCGAACACGCCGGTGAGCAATATATTCTTCGTGGCATCGGTTTGACCAAGAGTGTCGCTGAGATTGAAAACATAGTTGTTAAAGCCGGGAAAGAAGGGGTTCCTGTCTTTGTAAGAGATATCGCAGATGTAGTAGACGGTTCGGAAGTCAGACAGGGCGCGGTCGTGGCTGACGGTAAAGGCGAGACAGTCGCCGGCATCGTGATGATGCTGAAAGGGGAGAACTCAAGAAGCGTTGTCGAGAGAGTCAAAGATCGCGTTCGGCAAGTTCAAAAATCATTGCCATCCAATGTCGAACTCGTGCCATTCTACGACCGCTCCACTCTTATCGATAGAACAATCCGAACGGTCGAGTCCAATTTGCTCGAAGGCGCGCTCCTGGTTATCGTAGTACTGCTTGTGGTGCTCGGCAACTGGCGCGGGGCAGTGCTTGTAGCTAGCGTGATTCCTCTCTCAATGCTCTTCGCCGGAATCTGTATGACCGTATTCAAAATCTCCGGCAATCTAATGAGTTTGGGGGCAATCGATTTCGGATTGATTGTCGACGGCGCAGTCGTTATGGTGGAAAACGCAGTAAGACGCCTGAGCAATGTTCATCAAGATATTTCTATCGAGGAGAAACGAAAAATCATCGCGAGAGCCTGCCTAGAGGTTGGCCGACCAGTTGTTTTTGCAGTATCTATCATCGCGATCGTTTATCTCCCAATCCTCAGCCTCACAGGCGTCGAAGGGCGCCTATTCAAACCGATGTCTTTGACAATCGTATTCGCTCTGATTGGCTCACTTTTGCTGACACTGACCTACGTACCGGCCATGCTCACCTTGATAATGACCGGAAGAAGGGTAAGCGAACAAGACAGCTACTTCGTGCATATAGCCAGAGAGTTTTATTCCAAAGCTCTTAGAATCGCGATGACATTCAAAGCTCAGACATTCACAGTGGCAGTCTCCATGCTTGTCCTGAGCCTCCTGACGTTTCCTATGCTAGGCTCTGAGTTTATTCCAAGATTGGATGAAGGTGCAATCGCTATTCAAATGCAACAGCTTCCTAGCATCTCTCTGAATCAATCCATCGCAAATGCCACTCAGGCAGAAAAGATACTGAAGTCATTTCCAGAAGTAACCAAGGTCGTTTCTAAGATCGGAAGAGCACAAGTCGCCACAGATCCTATGGGTGTGGAAACGGCCGACATCTACGTCGGGTTAAGGGAGAGAAGTGAACTGGGACCAAGATTTGATCGTGAAGCGCTCGTCGAAAAAATGGTCCGAGCTCTCGAGAAGGGCATTCCGCAAGCTGTCTTCAGCTTCTCTCAGCCGGTAGAGTTGAGAACCTCCGAACTAATTGCAGGAGTCCGGTCCGATGTCGCAATCAAGATTTTCGGCGATGACATGGACGAGTTGAAGTCTCTAGCGGAACACGTAAGCAAAGCAGTCAGCCAGATTCGGGGGGCGACCGACATTAAGATCGAGCAGATTGAAGGACTGCCTCAATTAGTTATCACTCCAGATCGCTCAGCTATTGCTCGCTATGGAATCAACGTCGAAGATATCAACAACGTCGTGCAATCAATCGTTGCAGGCAAACCCGCAGGATTGATCTACGAAGGCGAAAAGAGATTCGATATGGTCGTCCGACTTAAAGAGAACATCGGTCACGACATTAACAGCATAAAAGAGCTTCTTATCTCTGCACCTAACGGCGCTCGAATTCCTCTTTCAGAGCTCGCCTCGGTAAAGGTTGAAGAAGGTCCTGCACAGATATCGAGAGAGGGTAGCCGCCGAAGAATAGTCGTGGAGCTCAATGTCCGAGGACGCGATTTGGGCTCGTTCGTCACCGATGCTCAAAAGCAGATCGAAAAGGTAAAACTGCCTGAAGGTTATTACATAACCTGGGGAGGCCAATTCGAGAATCTCAAGCGGGCGACGGACACATTGCTGGTTGTAGTTCCACTCGCACTCTTTCTGATTTTCGTGCTGCTCTTCATGACTTTCGGCTCTTTCCGTCAAGCTCTTCTAATCTTCACAGGGATACCATTCGCGGTTGTCGGTGGCATCTTCGCGTTGGCATGCCGTGGAATGCCCTGTTCAATTTCCGCAGGAATCGGGTTCATCGCACTGTCTGGTGTAGCAGTCCTCAACGGTGTGGTTCTTGTCAGCTATATCAACAAGCTAACACAACGCATGGAAACGGAGGTAGCAGTGCGAAAAGGCGCGTTGACGAGACTCCGACCGGTCTTGATGACGGCGATGGTAGCAAGCGTCGGCTTTGTGCCTATGGCCTTCTCCACCTCTGCCGGAGCGGAAGTTCAACGGCCGTTAGCCACAGTGGTGATTGGCGGTTTAATAACATCCAGCATTCTGACACTTCTACTTCTACCTGATCTCTATCTATGGTTCGAGAATGCCGCGTTGCGAATGACTAGAAAACAACCTCGACAGCGTGCACTCATCGATGTTTCAAAACTGCCGACATCAAAGATTGACTAACAGACATCGTCAGTCCGTACTCAAAACAACTTGCTTGACTAAACGCAATAGCGCTTCCGATGAGCGGTAACCTTGTGATCCTGAGCGGCACTGATAAGTGAATTGTGAGCGTGAATAAGCTTCTTGTTCTGTCGGTGCGCACAGATAAGTATCGCATTACCGACAATCGACAAGAGGACTTCCAGAGTCTCAGGCATGCCCATGAGCCTACCCATAGTCGACACGACGACTAAAGTAAGCCCTGTTGCTACGAAAACGCGAATTTCGGAATTGCAGTGTTTCAGTGATTCGGGCGCGACTGCAGCAAAGGCGAAAAGGACGACCCAGCACGCAAGAATGACATGCGTAGCCTCCGACAGTCCCAAAGTCAGAGAGGCAAAGAAGACCCGGGCGACTGGCTCAGCCAGGCACTGACAGATGCATAGCCATGAAATGGCGATGCCCAGATTGTCGTCCAAAACATTCGGCTGTTTCATAACGGGCAATCCTGCTTGCGATATCAAAATGATAACGGTTTTCATTTTGGATTACAATATGTTTTAAATGTCAAGCACAAGAGTTAATCCAGCCGCCATGGCACTGTCGCAGAGACGAGTACCCTCGACGGAAGCAAGTGATTCTAGATATAACAGTTCGAAAAATCTTCAATGGGACAAGACCGACAAAACGCGGTTTGGCGAGTTTTGCCCTTCGTTCGCATCTATCAGGGCCGATAAGACCGGAGTGCCGTGCGCACCGACTGAACATAGTCGCTATTTTCGACAAATGGACTATCAAACCAATTTCGCGATCAACCAAGAAGGAAAAACCAGTGGGCACCGCCCATAACACCACTGCAAATTCTAGATGCATTTATTGGGAAGCATCAGCCGAAAAGGACATCAATTCCGCACCACGGGAATCATAGGAAATCGAAATTGGATTGCAACAGACTTCGCAGTCCTCCACATAACTCTGACTCCCGGCGCTAAGGTCTAGCAACACGGAGATTTCCTCCCAACAATATGGGCACTGGAAAAAATGTTCTTCTAGCATTTGCACCTTCCGGTCTGAGCAGACAGATTATAGCCGTTCGAATGATTCGCCAGAGCGATCGAATCATCAGAATCTATTCGACCACCAAATCAGAGAAATCAGAAAGCAATCGATACCAGGTCCGGTGATTGGGACGCGGGATTGGCTAAAGCTCCTCGCGAGCTCTATCCAATCCATGATACTTGCAGATTAGTGACTTCAGTGCCTTACCAGCGCCTCTGCCATCGCCGTCTTTAAGACGATCGATGACAGGCAAGTGCGCGCTGCCGAATTCGACAAGTTTTCCCTCACCAATTTTGTCCAGAGTTTTTCTGAAGCGCAGCTCCAACACAATTGATTCCCATGTTGAACATAGAATCTCATTCCCCGAAGCTTCGACTATAAGGCGATGAAACGCCATGTCATGTTCGGCATAAGCGGCGAAGTCGCGCTTTCTTGCAGCAGCCATGAATCTGCGAGCCTCGTTCTCGAGTTCTCTTACATCACCGCCAAACTTCGGCGCAGCTAGCTCAGCTGCCAGCTGTTCCAGGGCAGCCCGCACCTGTGACGACTCCTTCAGCTCTCTGTCCGACACGGATCGTACCCGCGTTCCTTTATATGGTTCCGTCACCACCACTTTCATCGCTTCCAAATACCGAAAAGCCTCGCGGACTGGTGCTTGGCTGGTATTCAACTCCTCGGCTATCTGGAGCTCCACCAGCCGGTCACCTGGCTTGTAAGTGCCATTGAGAATTCTTTCCAACAACAGGTCCTTGATTTGATCCCTGGCTGCTGCTCGTTTTATGGACATATTGTATTGATGCTCGCAAGAACGATCCCATGGAGAAGTGTATCAAATTATCGATAATCTTTGGATAGAGTATCGATTATCGATAATAAGGTGTATAATAAAGTCATCGATTATCGATAATCCATTAATTCATAATTTCAAATGCCGGATAAACAATCGGAGGTTTATGATGAGCACATTCGTATACGGAGTCTTCTCCAGCAGCACTGATTTTTCCAATGCACTGGCTTCGCTCAAGTCTGAAGGAATGAATGAAGTGGTCATAGTGAAAAACACTGCTAACTCAGCCTACAAATCAGCAGCATTGCACGATAACCTCAAGAAGCACTTCATTACCGCCGGCTCGGTGGGCGCTGTGATCGGAGGATTGGCTGGAGTTGTTGCTTCACCGACAGTGCCGTTTACGGACACCTTTCAGCTTATTACGCCGATCATGGCGATGGTCTCGGGAGCGGTGGTTTGTGGCTATTTCGCATTATGGACTTGCGGTTTTCTGCATTGGATTGACAGACCGATTCTGGAACATGAAGTCTTTGAAGGCGAAATAATCAATGGCTCGATGCTCCTCGGCGTTACTGTCGAATCCAATGACGAGAAGAGAAAAGTAATAGACTGTTTCATAACGACAGGAGCAGTAGAACTGATCGTTAGATCGGCAAGCATCGGTGCGCTCGACGCCAACAATGAAGTTCCAACAATCGAATCAGTTAGAACGGACAATGTAGCACTCGCCGCATAAAACCAAAGTAGGGCAGAATCGCGTTACAAGACAAATTAAGAGTGATGTTTTAGTCCTTATCGTTCTTTTCGCCTTTGTCGTCGGCATCCTCGACGTCATCTTTGACACTAATCACACTACCAGAATTTGCATCGATGCGAATTTCCTTGGTGACATTGGTCGAGCCGGACGTAGGCTTTACATCAATAATCCAAAATGTCACGCCTTTTCTTCTTTCTAAATCAGAATCCTGGATTGTCCCTGGGACATTCTTCAATGCAATCGATTTCGCTTCGTCACGCTTGATTTTCACCTTGCCTTCGAGCTTCTTGTCGCCATCTGCAAACGCAGCGTTAGAGGTGAGCGAGAGCGCTACGACTGCAATCATCAATTTTTTCATAAAGCGTATCCTCCGAATCGTAAGATTCTAGCACGCTCGAAAATCATGGAATGCCAAGCGACAAAATCGTTGATGGTCAAAAGAAACGCGAATCGTTGCACCGTTACCGACAACGAACTCACCTCATATCTGCACGGCGCCTGAGATCAGAACAATCATCCACTCACGATATTCACACGGTTGCCCATACCTGCTCCTTATCCAGGTTGAAACTGGATTAGTGGGTATACTAATTGAGTGTTAGATCGCAGCCTGAATCGCGCGCTCGGGTCCTTATTTCATGACGACCAACCCGTCATACCCTGACAGTGAGAAATACGTTTTCCCACAACGATACAAGGATATTCAACCACTGGCAGAAGGTGGCATGGGTTCGGTGTTCAAGGCGAACGATCCTGTTCTCTATAAAACCGTCGCGCTGAAGTTTCTCAATTATGACGCATGGGACGACGAGCAATTCGTCCGTTTTCAAAAAGAAGCTCGGGCTCTTGCGAGGCTGAAACATCCCGGAATTGGCGCGATACTCGACTTCGGAATCAACGAACGCGGTCAGCCGTATATGGTCTTGGATTTGATCGAAGGGATTGACCTGGCACACATCCGGGACGATCAGACGATCTCGTTGACTGACGTTGTATCGATCATGATTCAAGTATGCGACGCGCTCAGCCATGCGCACGAAAAGGGGATTGTTCATCGAGATATCAAACCGAGCAACATTATCGTTAGCAGAGATGAGAAAGGATGGTTAAGAGCGACGCTCATCGACTTTGGCGTAGCAAAATTGGTCGATTCTTCTGAACAAGCAACTACGGTAACACGATCCGGCTCTATCGTGGGAAGCCCGCTATACATGAGCCCTGAGCAGATCCAGAGTGCGTCCATTGCACCAGAATCTGACATCTATTCTCTCGGATGCGTTTTATACTTTCTCCTGACAGGTAGCCCGCCGTTTCAGGCCGATACTGCGATTGCTACGGCATCAATGCATCTCAACAACTCACCGCCTCCGATCAACAACGACACAAGCGAATTGGCCGCCAAACTTGGAGAAATCGTCACGAGATGTCTTCAAAAAAACCCCTCCAAGCGATTTCATTCAACAAAAGAATTACGTGAGGTGTTAAACAGCGTGAACCTACATACGGTATCGTCCGAATCGCCTGACACGGTTTCCGTAGACCGGACTTCTCATGGAAAACGTCCTCGTGGAGTGTCTTTAGTAATTGTGCTTGGACTCCTCTCATTGGCTTTAATAGGGGGAGTGATCACAGTAATACTGAAAGACTCGCTGGAGAACCAGCAATTGGATCAAATAAGATCTGGGATGGGAATGTACGAAGTTGACAAAAGTCACTTCCCGCCAGAAGCTCCTGAGAGTCTCATGAAGACCTCGTTTGAGATCGCACCGCATAATATGTATACCTGGAACAAAAGCGCAAGTAGACTCACAATCTTTGGACGAGACAATTCAAAGGCCAAAGCAGATCTACAAATGATGGAACTCATCCTCAAGAACAACGAAGTGAACTCTGTGGTAATCGCATACAAGCACTTACCGCTCCTACCAAGGGCTTTCATGGTACTGATGCAGAAGCAACCTAAACTTTACGACTTCGAACTGGTGGAGGTAGAAGATGCCGATCTCAATTCGCTGTTGCCAATTCCGAGCGTCATTGTATTCCGAATAACGAGTCATCGATTTAATGGCACTACATTAAAGACTCTAGAACGGTTCAAATCCATCAGAAAAGTTTGTTTAAATGGATGCCGACGGATAAAAGCAGAATACCTGCAAGATCTTGCTGCTATCAAAGACCTCAACGCAATTGAGATGGTTTCGATCCGCTCAGTCCAGAAGGAAGACCTCGCCGAATTGGCCCGCCTGCCAATACAAGAATTGGTTCTTACGAAATCTCAATTTGAAGCGAGCAATATTACCCAACTATTGAAAACACAAACAATAAAAGACCTATCGATGAAGCAAACCAGCGTCACAGATGTGGATGTAAAAATGTTGCAAAGGATAAGTTCGCTTCGATACATGGATCTGTCCGAGTGCATAAGCGTTACTAAGGCCACGGTGGAACAGATTCCGAAGCGCATCAAGGTCGAATATGCACCCGACTAACAAACAGCGCCAGGCTCAAATGCTATAAACATACTATCAACTGAGCCGGAGAGCACGATGCGAGAGTATCAAGCACCGAAGATGAAACCAAAAGAAAAATGAAGAGCGATGGCAAGAAATTCACGACTACGGTATTTCCTAACGCAGGTCATGGATTCATGCGAACAGGTGAGTAACCATTTGCTGAGGCACCAAATATAGAGGCACGAAAACAAGGTTGGGCATCTATGGTAAAGGCGCTTGCAGAGATGTGAGTTCGATTGCTCGAATCAACACTTACTTATTGCCCTTATGGCCGACAGCATGTCAGGACTCATCACGGCAATAAAAGATCGACCGTCCTTGAGCTCGAAAGTAGCGCTTACTTCATTCTTGCCGCTCATCATGAAATGCCCGGCTACCGCACCACCTGCGGCACCAAGGATTCCAAACATTCTCAAACCAATCAGCGCTCCCACCCCCGCTCCAACGAACGGCTCGTACTGATCTCTAGTTACTTCGTTCTTCAAATTTATCTTTTTGACGGATTCCGACAAATTTACCGATTCAGAACTTTCCGTAGCCACCTGCTTCAGCATGCTACCGTCCAAGTCGTATGTGCCAAACGGAAGATCGCCGGCTATCAATTTAATCTTGGTATGCTCAAAATTCTTCAGGAATCTGTCAATCATCTTAGTACCTCGACGAACCCAAATTCATATTACCCGATTCGACGTATGATATTCGCAGCGGAAAGGATCCAATCCGCCTAGAATCAACCGCCTTAATGCCGAAAAGCCAGCTTTCGCGGACTCCGATGGAAATTCGCCCGATTGCCGGGAAAAGAGAGCTGGTTCGACCGCTTTGCGTCGTAATCAACCATCCTCGATTGTGAGAACAACGCCGGAGCGACCTGAAGGCGGATAAGTGACCACTGGACGAGGGTCTCCTGAGATCCAAGGGGTCAGATAAAACATCTGGGTGCGGAGAGCTTCCACACCAGCCCCATTCACCACACTCGCGCGCGTAGACCACTATCAAAAACCTGGACCTGATCGCTCAAGGGTTCGGGCACGATATCATCGGCGGTTATTTGGCAAAAGCCAGCTATGTATATAGGTTAGTTAGCAGCGAGCTGGTCGCGAGATGACATCCATCAAACGGTACCATCTCGCTTCTGTCAAGGCCGGCAGAAAAATGCCGCACCGCCACAACTTCGTTTTTGGTATCACTAAGCAATTTTTGATAATTAAGATTTTTCCGTAAAGAGTTTTGTTTCGAACCTGGCACCAACCTGTTGCGCTGAGTACAGAACACCAGAATAATTGAACTTACGAACCGTGCCTGACTGGGCGCGGTTCTTCTTTGCTGTTTTCGTGACATCATATATGGAGTCAAAAATGCAGGTGCAGATTCAAGTTCCTTTCAAGGCAACCTCGCATCTTTCCATGACAATTGACAAGGCAATGTCAGACTACCTGAACCATGTCCAGAAGTGTTACGACTGGGATGTTTATGAAATGACCTGCTCGATTCTTAAAACTTACCGAAGCCACCTCGATTCACACGGTCCGGAAACACTCATGTTCCGCGAGGCCCAGTACTTCGAAGTCAAAGGTCAGGCATTCTGCACAACCTTGCCTGCCTATAGAGCAATCGATCTGCTCGAGCGATTTTTCCGGTACTGCCTTTATCGCGAAATCTATTGCAGAGACTTCATGAGATCGTGTTTTCATCAAATCATGCACAGGTTTTTCAGATATCTTTACGATTTCGATTGGCTGGATTGTTCCGAGTATCGAATGGTAGAGGACGTGATCACACGCGTCGGCCAGATGGAGTCTCAGGCCAAAACAATACTCTTTGCCCTCAAGGAGCGCATTGGTGACGAACGCGATGGCACATCCGCAGTAGTATCTGCGACCTATCCAAAGTACGTGGTGAGCAATACGCTCGCTGATGCGATTTGGCTAAAACCGCTCGAAGCGAAATCTACTTCTCGCAACCTGGGTCCGATCAGAATCGGACGAGATCTAGTGGACAAACTCACGATTGGATGGCTGTTCGAGTGCGAAGTTCGAACGATTGACGGCCGCCAACGTTTCATTGCAGTAAATAACATATTGCCGTCGCTGGGCGCAGTTTAACCTGGCTATCGAACACGCAAAATAATGTCAGACCATCTCAGAATCGTCGAGGATCCTGTGATGATTTGCCACTATTTCTGATACCAAGAAATTTCACTTCGTCGAACCGTATCACATCGAACTTTTCAAGCTGGGCATTAATGAAGTCCTAATGAAGAGCCAATATCCAACAGACTGGCAAATCTCACCTTTAACAAAATAGCAAGGAACTTTGCATCACGGACGGACTGGAATACGACAATATAGGAATGTGACACGGAAGGCAAGGTGAAGGAGGTGTTCATCATGACCAACGAAATTACAAAGACCGCCGTTTTGTTAGGAGCGACTCTCTTGGTAGGCTTTATTGGTGGCGTCATGTGCGGACAGATTTCGCAGCACAATACTATCGAACTTGGTCTAAACTAAAAGTGTTCTGCACATCCGCAGAACGTCAACAATCTGTTCATGGATGCCTTACTTATCGACCCGGAACGATCGATTGATTCAGTCGTAACCCGCGTCGGTTTCAACGCCAAAGATTTGGTTTTCAAAAACGTTGACATTCCTCACACTACAGTTAGCGCCGTCAAACTACCTTGCCGCGTGACACAGCAAAAACCGCCACAAAAAATGGCGGTTTAACGACATCGATTCCAAAGGCACGCGCGTGACCGATTCAAAAAGTTAAACTCACGCAACCGCCCACCTTTAAAGGTGGGCGGCTTTGCTAATCGAACCAACAGATTCGAATCAAATCCTGCCGTTTAACGACATCGCATTCATTGGTGCCCAGGCAACTGTCCAGCAGATGGAGCACTGTAGCCGTTCATCTGTTGCGTCCTGATGTTCCTGAGTTCTTGAGCAAACGTTTGTGCAAACACCCGGGCTTTTTCAGATGTCGCGGCATCACTTGCTCCTTGGGATTGAGCTTGGCCCGGATGCAGCTGCTGTTGAGGTTGAGTTTGCGTCGTTTGATTGACAACAATCGGTTGCTGCTCTTCTCCAGCAGCACCGAATAAATATGGCGCAGAAAATAGAGGGAGCGGCCAGTAATTGCCTGGATAACCACCCCAACCATAGCCACCATAGCCAGGATACCCATAATGGGCGCCCGCAGCACAACCGGTAGCAGCACCTGCAGCATAAGGGTGAGAACCATTCCAACCTCCATTGCCGGTGGCGGTTAGGTTGTTGGTCGTATTATTGTCGTTGCTACCGTTGTTGTTGCCTGAGTTACTGTGATTCTGGTTGTTGTTACCATGGTTTCCGTTGTCTGGCGGTAGAGGATGATTGCCATTGTTTGGATTTAGTGGTTGATTACCATTGTCGCTGCGGTTTGCGACGGAATCTGGACGGTCGCCCGCACTTCGACCGCTCGAACCTTGTTCTGCGCGACTGCCGGTCATGTCTTGCATTCCACCGCGTTGAAAGGCACCTCCACCATTCATGCCACCTGCCGCCATCCTTTGTCCGCCGGCAAAAGCTGTGCCCATACCGCCCATCTGGCCGCCGCCTCCGAAATTAGCGCGTTCGGCACCAAAGCCACCACCGCTTAATCCGCCTTCGTGCATGCCACCGCCTTCGCCCAGACCACCTTCGTGCATGCCACCAATTCCGCCGCCGCCAAATCCACCATGCCCGAATCCACCGAAGCCACCACCCATGTGTCCAAATCCACCACCGAATCCACCACCGAATCCGCCGCCCCTCGCCTCAACTGGAAGCGTCGCAACGGCGGAACTGACTGCTGTAATTATTAGTATCGCTATTAAATTCTTGCTATTCATGATCTTGTCCTCCGTGCCCTTGTTTCTCAAACGCCTGAAGCTAATACATTGGACAAACTAAAAGGTTGTGGGTCTTTGATCACGTTTAAGTATTTCGCAATATTCTCGATTGGATGCGTGTCTACAAGCACCAAGATGAAGGAATCAAGCTCGAGTGTATATCGATGTCGATTCAAGCGCTGTACAAAATCTTCGCTATCACGTCAAGGTCACTCGCGTCGAATTTAAAACGATTTCGATTTTCGAGCTGTACGAAAAAGTCGTGTTATCGTCAATGCTTTTCCTGCCTGAGTCTATTTCGATTGAGCTTGACACGTTGCATGAAAAACGTCATGGGCTCAGCGATTCGAGACTCATCGGGCTTGAATGTATATCGATATCGATATAACGCTATACGAAAACATCGTGCTCTCGACAAGGCCCGGCTCGCTTGATTTTTTTCTCGATGTCAAATAAAACGCTGTACGAAAACACCGCGCAGTCGACAAGGCCCGACTTGCTTGAATTTTTTTCGATGTCGAATAAAACTCTGTACGAAAACATCGGGCTCTCAACAAGGCCCGGCTCGCTTGAATTTTTTTCGATATCGAGTAAAACGCTGTACGAAAACACCGCGCCCTCGGCAAGGCCCGGCTCGCTTGAATTTTTTTCGATATCGAATAAAACGCTGTACGAAAACACCGCGCAGTCGACAAGGCTCCGCACTCTTGCGACTATCGCTTCAACCCATTCCGCAGCCGAGGCAGGCTTTCTGGATGCGCGCCCTCAACGACTTCAACCGGATATTGAATTCAGTACATTCAGCCAATCTTCCGGCCTTTAGCAAAAACATCGTATACACTTCCAAAAAATACTCTGGATAAATTTCCTCGAAAGCCACAAAAGCGTTACTATTGGTGTCGTAATACCGCTTTGCCAAGTTGATATGACGCTCGGCTTCAGCAATCTTTCCAAGACTCGCCTCAGCTTCGCACAATGACACAGCAATTGGAATCAGATCACTGTTAAGGTAACCTGGTCCGCGAGATCGTCCTTCGCTTTCTCGCATTGTGTACCACTTCTCAAGCCACGGCTCAGCCTTCGCATAATTCTTTAGCTCCATGTAAATCTTCGCGAGCGACTCTGCGGCACCCATGTCCTTAGGATTGCGTTTCAGACAAATGATGGTTCGTCGCTCGACGTATGGAGCAGCTTTGGCGGGCTGTTGTTGATAAAAGTAGATGATAGAACTCAGTCCATTGATTAGGTTGATTTCGTCGGAGCCCGGATTGGCTTCCCAAACAGCGAGAGCTTTTTTCCTATACTGCTCCGCTTCAGGCATCCGTTGGGCACTCCTGAGGTATTCCGCGAAGGTATCGTAGGTGGTGGCAAGAAGACGAGGATCATTGATACTGGGGGCGGTTCTCAGAGACAGAACATTCTCGTACGTCTTAACGGCAGCTCTTGCATCACCACTCTCACTTTGTCGTTTGGCTAGTGCTTCGTACATGTTTGCAAGTTGAACTTTGTCTGTCCCTAATTTCCGCTGCTCTTCAATTGCTTCAAGAGTCGTCACTATCGCTGAATCTTTGGCACTATTTTGGGACCGATATCCCCTCGGCGAGTCCGTCTCGGACTTCGCTGCTAACAACAACTTTCGTGGAGGAGCAAACCTGGACAAAGTACCCGCTTCTTTCTCACCTGGAGATGGCACGACGTCGGCTCTGACAGGAGTCGACAAAATCGCGCAGCAACAAAATAGCGCTGCACAACAGTTAGTATTTCGATTCATCTTAAATTGTCCCAGCAGGTGCTACAGAATATTATTCACAGATTGAATGGTCTCTACCCTACAAGTGCTCGAATAAATACCAGGAATTCCAACAACGGTTTTTGACCAACTGTCTACCTGGTAATCTGGACTTCCCAATCTAGGAACGAACGGTATTCATCACCCATCTACCTCCATGCGCATAATCAATGTTGTCCGGTTTTAGTCACAATGCAATTTTAAAGTTACAGCATCGAGCCAATTAGAAGGACTCTCAGAGCAGTCCATGTCAATTGACTAGCCTCAAATGGAGAGAAAGGCAAAGCCTGATGGTAGAGCGCATTGAAGGATTTAAGTATCGGAATAATCGAGCACGAAGCACAACTGGTTTTCACGACTAAAATAAACGCAAAAGTGCGGAAATAGGTTAATACCACCAGTAATACCTTAGTGCAGCAAACATCGCAAAGATTTCCGGCGTAAGATCTGCCTCCGCGAACAAACACCAGACCAGCCGTATAGAATCCATTCAATAGCGGTTTTGTATTCGAGCATAAGGTCAAATTTTTACTGTCACTCCTCACATGGCAAAGCGTAATCTTCGGATTGCGCTTTGTCTATTGAAGAGTAAGAGTTACGGAAAAGACTGCATAAACGTTGTACGAAAACTAGTCAAACTCGATGACAAACCAGAAGATTGAGCTGCCTATCTTCAGAAGATCTCCATCATTAATGCGAGCTGGCTCAATAAGCTTATTGCCATTCAAGAATGTGCCGTGCCGACTCTTACTATCATTGACGAAATATTGGCCATCCTTAGTCGTTATCAACGCGTGGAAACGTGAGATCGAGGTATCGTCGCTTATGACGATATCGTTCTGGTCATCTCGACCAAGCCTGCACTCAGGAGCAACCACCGGAATCTTCCTGTTGGATTCCAGGATGAGGAGGAAGGCTGCTGTGGAATTTGAATTTTCGCTGCTCATATTCATCATTGGTACGAAGGAGCCAGGCAATACAGATTACCACATGCAAAAAAATATGAAACATCGAAGAAGGTTTATCCCCGAATTCCTTAATGAAACTGCAATCACGAGCTCGGGAAATAAAATCGGCGAGTTAAATCAAGCCTATGATACAAGCGCTACAGCCGGCTTTGCTATCTAGTCAGCGGGCACTAGGAAGATGCAACAGCAGCACATCGGTGGTCAATGCGCGGCTCTTATCATCAATTTTGATACCGACGTTAAAT
>JAIERK010000137.1 GCA_019746975.1 Candidatus Obscuribacterales bacterium | reverse complement strand
AATGAGGCTATTAAGCGTGAATCCGAATAGGCCTTCGCCGGCTGTAGTGCTAGTGTCTTCCTCCTCGCGGGGGCGCACTCTCTCTTGGACTTTGTTCATCTCTTCTTGCCTCTGAGTGGCTGGAGTCCGCACTTTCGAATGTCGAACACGAAAGTTGGGCGGTGGGATAATGCGCCATTCGTCCTGTCCATCAATCTTCATCTTGCGAGCCTTCCATCCTTCCGGAAGGCGATTGCCCCATCGTCCCTCGATGCCGCGTTCGATAGAGCGAATCGATTTACCCAAAATTGAGGAAGCTTCGTCGAGAGTGAGAGCCGGTCTAGGAACGTCGTAAATGATCATCGGATCGTTGTCGTTAGGGCTGCCACCAAACTCGGTGTCAATGGACTCTTCCGTGTCGACGAATTCGGCTTCTTGGACTGACTCATTAGCGCTTGTATCCGACTCGGCGACCTCGTCGAGCAGGCCGTTGAGCTCATCGAAGGCGGTGTTATCTACCCAGGATTCGAGCCCCTCTGTTGAGGACTGTATGTCGGAAGGCGCATCTGGTGCGAACGATACCGAGTCGTCGGCGGTCTGTGGCAGGGTCGCTGCGAAGCTCGTATCTTGTGGCTGAAGTTCTTTCATGATTGGAATTTACGCCGTAGAGCAGGGTGGGTGACAACTGACTCTTAACTGAGGCAGTATTAGGGACACGAGAGTGAAGAAAGAAAAACTTGCTCGTGCACGCATTGCACGATTCTATGCACCTCATATTCTCGATCCCATCTGCGGTTTTGACAAATTATTTGAATAATAGACTTTTACTGACATCTTCGCGAAAAGCCAGGTTGTGATGGCATTTCGGCCTACTTGTCTAGATTTGAATTCATTTAGATTGTTAACTAAAAGAGGACCACCCATTGAGCGGTCCTCTTGAAAAACAAGTAATTAAGAGTTACTTGACCAGGCGTTTTTCGACTGCTTCCCAGTCGACGTTGCTCAAGAATGATTCAACGTATTTGGGTCGATCTGCCGGTTTGTAGTCTCTGAACCAGGCATGCTCCCATACGTCCATCACCAGCAATGGTACGAAGCCTGCCACGTTGCCGTCTTCGTGCATGCTGATCCAGTGGTTGGACAGCACTTTCATCTCGGGATCCTGGTACAGGATAACCCAGCCAACACCTCTGGCTGCGCCGAGTTTTGCGAAATCGTTTTTCCAAACGTCGAGCGACGAGTAGGTTTCGATGATCGTTTTTCCGAGTGCGCTCGTGTCTTTGAGTTCTGAGCCGCCGGACTTAAGGTTGCCGAAGTAATATTCGTGCAAGCGCATGCCGTTGTACTCGAAGCCGTAACGGCGCTTGAGTTCTGCATACTCCGGAGTGCCGGATTTGCCGCCTTCCGTGAGCTCAATCACCTTCTCGTTGAGGATATTGGTGTTGTTCACGTAGCCGTTGTAGAGGGCGAAGTGAATTTCGAGTGTTTCGTCGGAAATGCCGTTAAGACCTTTTAGATGCGAGTAGTCTTTCGCGGCATATTTTTTGTAAGAAATCTTTTGTTGTAGCATATTCAACTCCTATGCAACACAGTAAAATGGCGGACCGAATCGCCATCTATGAGACGATAGTTTTAGCATGAATTGCTTCTCAAGTAGCGGTTTCCATACAAAAATCAGAAGATTCGGTCTCGGCCTGGTCGGCATCAAGGTCTGGTCGACCAGCAGCGAAGTCGGGAATTCAGGGGCTCTTGGGCATTCCGTCGCCGTATACTTGCTTAGAGCTGTCGTCGGATTGCGGCATCGACTGAGCCGATCCGCCGAAGCCAAATCATGGCATCAAGTCGGCCAATCGCTTCTTGCCGCCACCGCCGCCTTTCTGTTTGCTGCCAGTGTCGTCATCGTCCTCGTCGAGGTCGTCTTCGGATTTTTCTTCCAATGCTTCGGGAACGGGTTGTTGCAAGGCGAGCTCAGTCGATAGTGTCGGCACATCAGTCTGTGGTGGTTGTACCTGGGCTGGGTGCGGCCCGCTCTGCATCTGCTGATTGATAGCCTGATAAGCGACGCTCTGCATCTGCTGCGCTTGATCGACCGCAGGATAAGTCCCGCTCTGCATCTGCCGATTGATAGCCGGATAAGCGCCGCTCTGCATCTGATCGTGCTGAGATGCTCTCTTTTGGTCCAGGTTGGTCAAGAAGCCGGTACCTTCTTGCAGGCTGGTGTTGAGATTGCTGGGGACCATCGAGGGCGGAATAGTGTCGAACTGGTTGTTGAAGGCCGGATCGAGATGCATGCTCCAGCCCAGGCTCTTGAACGCTTGTTCAACCGAGCAGTTGCGATTCTGGCACAGTCCCATTGCCAGTATGGCTTGCTCGGTCTTGAGTGTGCCTTCTGTGACCATCGTATTCAGTCGAATTGACGAGCTCAGTGTTCGTTCGTCTACCGCTTTGGTTAGAAGCAACATCTTGCCCATGAGTTCCGAGTCTCTAGAGCCTTGTTTTAGCGCTTCCTCGATATCTTTTGCCGTGATCAGTCCAGCTAACTGGAGGAATTGATACAAGGGAAGTCCTAGCGGCGCCGGAGCCTTTTGAGGAGATAGCTGTCTTATTGCCTCATCCATCGAGAGGCTGTTGTAGTGCATCATGGCAAGGACATCGCCGCATTGGGCTTTCTTCACTTTTCCTTCTGCAACGGCTCGTTGTACTGTCAATGCGCAGTCGAGCAGGTGATTGGAGATCATTTTCTTCTCGACAAGAACCTGACCTATCGGTTTGCTCTCGGTCAGTCCAAGCTCGACGGCCTGCATCAAATTTTCTTGATTGAGAAGGTTGGCGGAGACGAAAAGCTCGCCTAGTCTGATGGTATCCTGCGCGGGCGTTGGCAACACGCCTGCGTCTTTGAGGGATTGCTCGATGCTGATCTGGCGCTCATGGCAAGCGCGAAGTCCCTGAATGGCAAGTCCTCGCTGAATCTTACTGTCACGAATCAAAATCTGAGCGTTGAGAGCTGCTGCCAGGAGCTGCTCTGACAGGATGCCCATGGCGACGAGTACACGCCCAAGCGGTAGTCCACTCATCTGCGCTTGTGTGAGGCCCTGGTCGAGCTGCGATTCATTGATCAGTCCTGCTTCGGTGAGCACGCCGCCAAGCTTGTTGCTCTGAAGGTTGGATTTGTCTTTCCAGCCCTCTTTGGCCAGTGCTTCTTCTAGGCTGATATTCAGTCTTGCTGTATGCTTCAATGCACCAACAGCCGTGTCTATATCGAGGAGACCGTCCTTAATCATCGACTGAGCTTGTACAGCCGCTTGTAGGTTCGGTTCGCTGATGAATTCCGCCATGATCAATACGCGACCTACCGGTAGCGATTGTTGCTTGGCAATTAGCATTCCCTCTCGAAGATCGTCTGGCTTCAAAAGCCCCGCTTTGGTTAGCAGGTCTCCCAGTCGAATTTGCTCTGTCATTGCTCCCCGCGTTAAATACTAAATCGACTTCTTAATCGTAATACTACCCTATTTGATTGATATTGATATAAACAAAGGTCCATTTTATAGGTCTTTGAAGCAAAAAACGTTCAGGTATTTATGCTGCCGGTGGACAGTGTTTTGCCATGTCGCGACAAGAAAGACGAGCAACTCCCGCATGGATGGCTGTTCTTTAGAGAGCGATTATTGATGGTACCGAGTATGGTGTCAAAAGAAAATGGCCGGACACGAGGCCCGACCACTTCATATTTTTTTTCCACTGTTCCGCCCGCGATGGAGCGAGAACGTAAGCCCATAGTTGGGTTTTATATCATTTGTGGATTTTCGATTGTTGGTCGATCTTTCAGAGTAATCCTCCGATAATTTGGAACCAACACTTCGTTTGTACCCGAATGATGGTAGTCGTTAAACGCTTTCTCCAACTGGATTTGCATCATTGTTATCCATATAACAATTGCTCCGGCTTTTTGTTGTGTACACAACATCATTGTTGCGAATGATGATCAGGTAGCGTAACCGCGCCGCTTCAGTCGGCGCGCCGCTATCCGGCTTCTCGGGGAAAACCACGTATGTACACGGTAAAACAAAGGTGTTATATCACAAGCTGTAGCAGCAAGCGCAGGTTCGACAAACGAATGGATCAGGTTATTCTATCCATCAAAAAACGGTTTATCATTCCGTTGGTACTGATAGCCGGAATTGGGTCCTGGCTGATTCTTTGTCATGCGCACTACAAGAGTTACTGGTTCGGCACCATTTATCGAGTTCAGACGACCGATTTCAATCTGCTGCATCATATTTTGCCTCAGACTTTGTCTCAGATGATCATTGCCGGCCGAATCGATCTGATACAGGAGACCCTCGATTCCACGTTTGGGTTGTTTGGGCTGGTAATTACTGATCCGTCTGGTAAAACTATTTTTTGGAAAACCAGCAAGATTTATCATCGGGAGTCCTGGCACCACAAAGCCGCTCCCGATTATCTGAAGCTGGAGAGCGAGCCTTTCGACCTGCTCACCAATCCGGTTGAGCTGGAGCCTGTGTACGCCCATGTCTCGCCGCGATCGATGAAAGCCAAGCAGCTGAGAAAGCCGAAAGGGCAGATACTGGGTCGTCTATACTATCTTCGTGCTGATCCGCCCAGCTTTTACGCTGACCTGAAGAACTTTGTATCCGGCGGTTTCTGGGAAGTTTCAGGGGCAAAGCGAGGATATCTCTACGTGACGATGAGCGTTACTGCGTTCGCCCTCGTGATCATGCTTCTCGTCTGGCTCAGGCGCCGGGTTATCGAGTTGAAGCAGATAGAGCTAGAAAGTGCCGAGCGTGAACTCGAGATTCGTAAGCGGGCGCTCGAGAGTCTGTCCAGCGAGCTCGCTGCCCAAAAGTCTCGCAAGGTGTGGCTTGAGAAGGAAGCGGACCAGGCTTATCGACGAGCTCTCGGGCTGAAGAAGTCTTTGGAACGTCTGCGTGACTCTTTGCTAGGTCTGCCGCAGCCGCATGACCCCGTGGCGCCCGGGGTGCGTCAGGAGCCGTTGCGTGTCCGTCCTCCGGTCAATCCGCCGAGCGCCATATTGGAAGAGATAGAGTCTTTCCTGCCGTCGCTCAATGAGAATGCCAAGGTGCTGCGTCACCAGGCTGGGGTCTTGCACGACTACTGCTCGACTCTGGAGCAACGCCAGCAGGAGATGCAGAAGATTGTTGACAATGCATACAATCAGGCAATAGGTCCCGGTAATCAGGCGTCCAAGGACTGGATGGATATGAGACCTCGGTAATTAATCTTTCCATTTGCGACCCGGCGGGGCTTTTCGTAAATGAATTAGAGAGATAATTACGCAGCGATTGCCAGTCGTGCTAAGCTAGGTTACTGGGAAGACGTTAGCGCCTGCCTGACCCATGAGTATCGAGGTCAGCCAGTCCGCATGTGTGCGGGGCAGTCGCTGGTGACGCAGTAGTCTTGTCTGTAGGGTCGTCACGGTCCAAATGAAGCCGGTTTCCAGTAACAAGAAAATGCTGTCTCTTGCTTCTGTGCAGGATGCGAGCAGCGAGCCAGTTTACAGGCGCGGTGTGCAATATTACCGCCGCAAAAAGGTTCTCAAGTATGAAGAGAGCGAGGACGGTAGCAAAGTCGTAGCACTCGTTATCGGATCCGAGCCGCAACCGTATAGGGTCGAGGTGACGATTGAAGATGAGCATACATTTACTGCTGTGTGCTCCTGCCCATACTTCGAGGAAGTTTGCAAACATTCCGTCGCTGTCTTGTTGACCAACATCGCAAGAACTCAGCCAGGTGTTCGATTCGATATGCAGGATTCGGACCGGCGCAATGGACCTCAGGAAAAGGTGCCTAAAGCCAAGGACTTCCTTGAAGATCCACTGGCAGACGGTGTGGTTGCTGACAAGAAAGATTTCGAGATCGGTATTCTTGTGTTGGAAAAGCCGCTTGCACTTATCCTTGGCGTATTGCCGGATGAAGTGAAGGGTAAGGTCAACATACTCAAGGTCCCGCCTCAGATATTGGACACGCTGGAACCTGAGTCTCGAGTCTGGAAGCTGACAAAGTACCTTACGACTCTTCCCCAAACCACAAAAGGATCCGCTGGTGGTCATCGCATTCCTCGATTCGACGAGGGGACGGTGATTGGTCACCTCAGTCTCTGTGCCAACGTAATCAATGCTACCGACGGGCAAGAAGTAAAATTTTCGAGTAAACCTCTGATACCGCGAGCGGTGTTATCTGAAACCGAGAACGGCGAACTCTCATTCAAGCTCGAGGGGCTCGGACCAGACGAACAACCAGTGACCGACCCGCTCTTCTTTATGGGCCCGCAAAGCTGGATTCTTGCCGATCATGTCTTCTATCCGATCGATCTCGCCGCCTTGCACAAGCTCTTCCAGTACTTTGACAGCTATGGCGAGATGACAATCAAACTGGAGCTGGTGCCGAAGTTCCTGAGCGAGCTTCCGGTGCTCAGAAAGCGCATGGCTGTTCGCCTTGATGAAACCTCAGCGCCATTTCCGATCGCCATCACCGAGCCACCGAAAGTGGTGATCGGACTGAATGAGAAGAAAGGCGCAGCAGTGATGAACGCTGAAAACGAATCGGCGGTAGAGGTCTCGCTGGGTTTCGGTTACGGTGATCTGGTCTTGCCCTCGCGCGATGAAACCAGCGCGGTTGAATCGGAAAAATACACTCGCACGATTTCAGAGAGTGGACAAAGTGTTTGGGTAAAGAGGCTGTGGGAAGAAGAGAGCCAGGTGCGTCTATTTCTGACCAATCTTCAGCCGGCACGTGCTGTCGTCGATCGCTTTTTCTTCGAGGGTGAGCCTGCGCTCGAAACCTTGTTCTACTTGCATTCTGATCAGTCAAGCGAATGGGAGATTGGTGGCTGGGAAAACCTCAAAAAGTACCGAGTTCGCAAGGATCCACTTAGCGTCAAAGCGTTTCTGTCGCTCAAAAAGGATTCCTTCAAATTCGATTGCGATCTCCGTTGTACTTCGGATGGTGAGACGGTCGAGTTAGAGCGTGTTTTGCCTTGTTTGTTCCGGAATAAAAATTTCTTGGAAATGAAGAATGGCGAGTTTGTTCGTATACCGACGGCAACTCTGCTTGGCCTGATGAAGTCGATCGGCCAGGGGCAGGATAGCGCCAGACCTTTGTATCAAGCGCTTTCGGTCCTACACGCTCTCGATACTCATGAGATTGAAGTGGAGTGCGACGAGGGCTTCGACAACTTCATTCATAAAATTCACCACTTCCAGGAGCTCGAGCCACTTCGTGTGCCCGAGGACTTCAAAGGCGAGCTGCGAATCTATCAGAAGGAAGGTTGTAACTGGCTGGGCTTCCTGAGAGAGTACGGTCTGTCCGGGATTCTCGCCGATGACATGGGACTTGGAAAGACTATTCAAGCGCTGGCGCTTCTCCTAAATCATCATCATAAGAATGGTAAGAGTGGTACACGTGCACCATCGCTGGTGGTGGCACCTACTTCGGTTGTTTACAACTGGCGCAGTGAAGCCAAAAAGTTCACCCCGGCCCTCAACACCGCTCTCTTCCTCGGGCGGGACCGGAATGAAATTCTGGTCAAAATGCAGAAAGACACCGGTAAAAAACCGGATGTGGTCTTCACTACATACGGTATCATTCGTAGAGACTGGGAAGAGCTCAAGAAAGTTCAGTTTGAGTTCCTCATCCTCGACGAAGCGCAGAATATCAAGAATCCAGAATCGGTCGGTGCTATGGCGGCCAAGAGCCTCAATGCCTTCCATCGCCTCGCTCTCTCTGGTACGCCTGTGGAGAACAGGCTGAAGGAGCTATGGTCTCTGTTCGACTTCTTGATGCCCGAGTTCCTCGGTCAATACAAAGACTTCAACGATACATTCGAGAGACCGATTGAAGCCGGCATTGACGGCGCCGGGCAGAAGCTTCGTAAAATCGTTCATCCATTCGTTTTACGCCGACTCAAGAGCCAGGTCGAAAAAGATTTGCCGGAGCGCACCGACATAATTCATCTGTGCGAGTTCGACGATGATCAGCGCTCTCTCTATCTTGATGTCCTGGATGAATGCAAAGAGAAGGTCTTTAGCGAGATCAAGAGTCGTGGAATCAAGCGCTCTCAGATCTCGGTGCTTCATGCTCTCTTGCGCTTGAGGCAGGTGTGTTGCGACCCGCGTCTTTTGAAAAACAAAGAAGTCGATGCCAAGATGAGCTCCGCCAAGCTCGAAACTTTGATGCACATGATCGACGAGGTCGTGGACGAAGGTCATAAAATCCTGGTCTTCAGTCAGTTTGTCGAGATGCTCTCCCTGGTTCGCAGAGAGTTTGAACATAAGGGATTGGTCTACGAATATATTGATGGACAGACTCCGGCCAAAGACCGACTCGAGAAGGTCAATCGCTTCAATGCCGACCCAGATATTCCCGTTTTCCTGATCAGCTTGAAAGCGGGCGGAACAGGATTAAACTTGACCGGAGCCGATTACGTTATTCACTACGATCCCTGGTGGAACCCGGCTGTCGAAAACCAAGCTACTGACCGGGCTCACCGTATAGGACAAACCCGTCATGTCTTCAACTACAAGTTGATTACGCGCGGCACTGTAGAAGAGAAAATCCTGGGACTGCAACAGAAGAAGAAAGAGCTAGCAGAGCTCGTCATTGGTGGTGACGATAATGTAGCCAAATCACTTACTCAAGAAGATCTCGAATTCCTGTTCTCGTTCTAATCCAATCACACGTTCTTCCGAAACACGGTATTGTTCTAATCGATAATCTCGAATTGCGATTTCGAAGTGTGCGAACCTGCCTGGAATGGTGAAGCTCCTGGTACTGCCCGCGTCGAGCCGGCATTGGACGAGCAAGTAGTTCTATTGCAATCGGCGAAACACCTGCGCACTTTCGAAACTATTGCATTGTCGATTGCCCCGGTGTACTTTATGGCGTATTGACTTGTGGTGCCAATTCAGGAAGTAGGGTAACTCCCGGTCGCACGAATGATAGATCTATTTCGTGCCAGAGCTTTTTATAGTCGACTAGAAGCGCAAGCCACAGGGCGAGTTCGCCTCTGGTGACCGGCTCGTGAGGCGCCGAATCTACTCGCTCTTGCGAGATTACTTCGATGAAGACATTGCGATGCTCTGGTAGGCGGAGGAGCTGATTTTTTGCCATCATCGCCAACTCTTCGATTGTAAAAACTGCATCCGGTCTGATCGCATTCTGGTCCGTGAGCGCAAGAAGGTTCTGCGCAGCGCACAGCGAGAGAGCAGCAAAATCAGGATCATCTTGAGCGAGATCTGATACGGTTACCTTTGCGAACCTGGTTTTCGAAAGGACTGCTTTGATCAGCTGGGCGACTTCCCTGCGAGTTACGTGACCATCGGGCAAGAAGCTCAGATGATCGTCGTAGCCGGGCATCAACCCTGTTATGGCCAGTATCTGAATTTCGAGGAAGTGCTCGTGCCAGGTTGGAATGTCATCGAACCAGAATAACGGAGCGCCCGATTCAATCAGAAGTTTTTGCAATGCCAGTTGCAACGGTGCTTCCCTGGTGAACTTGCAGGGTGGTTTGCCATGAGAGATAGACAGTCTGGCTAATGCACCGGCAGCGGTGCCAATTGCCCACTCGATTGGATGCAGGCGATAGGCACCATTTGCGATATGAGTAACACCGATATTTTTGCAGGCCGCAATCAGATTGTCGCAATTCTGAGGAATGAGAGCGCCTAGAGGAATTTGAAATGGCTTCGTCGATTGGGCGGCTCCAGGCTCTTGCCTGCCGTGAATATCGATTGGATAATGTCCAATTCCTATGCTGTCTTTGAAAATTCTGGCTCGAGCGCCTGCATTGTAGGACTTGCCGATGTCTTTCTCCGTAACGGTTTTCTCCGCTACAATCCTTCTGGACTCCCTGATGTACGGATACTTCGCCAGACCGTCGTTGCTGTCGAGCACCTCTTTTTTGAGTTTGAACTCTGGATAACCGACACCTTTCCCGTCGTCTCTTTGAACTTCAGTCTGGAGCCATCGCAAGAATCCAAGACTGAGACTCTTTGCTCTGCCGAGTCTCAGGGCCTGTGTCTCGGGCGCTACGTCGATAATGTTCTCTCCGCCGAAGTCGTTGGCTTCCCAATTGATCATCGCCAAATCATTGGACTGGCGGGTATCGAAAAAGTTGTCGCTTGCTATCAGGCGTCTGTATGTCCAGAATGGCAGTAACTCCACTGCGCTGCCGTCTTTGGCAATCTTGGACGATGTTTCGTACATCTTGTAGCCGAGAAGGGAAAACTTGCCTTTCTTGCGGAATTCGTTGTATTCCTCTGTGGCTGGAATCAAATTTGTGTCACCGCTGGTGGTGCGGGTGATGACGAATGGATAGACGATATCCTGTACTGTCTCTGGCTCAGGCTTGTCGGGCGCATGATCTTCATTGGCTTGCCCAGCACTTTCGGCCCCTACCGTGTAAGGAATATTTGCAAGTGGAAGTAGATCACCAAGCTCGGTGGCGTCGATACAAACTCTCGGTTGAAATTCTACAGTGGCGCCGGTATCCAAATTGACCATGCCGACAGCCTTTACGGTTATTCGCCCGAACGATTCCTGCGTCGTGACGTAACAGGTCTTGTGGCGAAGGAAGATATTCAAATTGCCGGCCTCGAGACCCGGCTCGAGCATGTGCTCCAACTGAGCCAGCCCTACCTTGGGCTCGAAAGCCAGCCTGCTCACCCAACATTTGCCGGGGTCGAAGTATTGCAAATTGCCGACGGAGGAGTTGAGTTTGAAGTTTTTTATATAGTGGCGCCTGATCAAGCTGCGCAAACGCTGATACTCGCTGGTTGCGCCCGAAGTCTCCACCAGCCAGTTTTCATCGAGAGCGGATACGCCCTGACTGGTTATCTGTCCACCAAGCCAGTCTGTTTCTTCTGTGAGGCAGACCTTTAGCTTGGTGCCCTTTGAATTGGGTCTGAAATCGGAGTGTGGGCGCTGGGGAAACACCGTGTGCAAGGCGGCCGCCGCTCCCCCCATGCCGCCGCCTACGATCAGGATATCGCAACGTTCTATTCGGTCCGGCTTCTCGAAGTGGAAGTTTTTGACTGCATCCAACGGCTTTTCGTGATCGAGCGCTTGAACATCTACCAGCGTGTAGCTTCGGCTTCCTTGTTGGTTTTCCATATTGAACAAGCGACCTCGGGTGCCATTTATGATATTGAAAGAGGCAGCTGTTGCCGAACTACTTTCCGTGTCTCCCTACGAAACTATAGCGAAATAACGTTCATCTAGGCTCTTGAGTACTGTTTGTTTTAAGATCGTGCCGACGATAAGCATGTAGACTGTCAGTGCGCATTGGGGCTAAGTGTTTACTTTCGCACACACCACACTTTGATGAGAGGCACAAATGACAGGCATGACAGAGACCCGCACCAAACCAGTATCTCAAGAAGTCATTCAACGTGCATCTGCGATAAAACTTGTGCTCATGGATGTTGACGGAGTTCTTACCGACGGAAGCCTGTTCTATGTGAGAGATCACAACGACAAGGCGATGGAGTTCAAGGCATTCAATTCGCATGATGGTCTTGGCTTGTATCTGTTGCAGTTTTACGGCATAAAAACCGGCGTCATTAGTGGACGAGACTCATTCGCAACTGAAGAGAGAGCTCGCAATTTGAAGATGACATATGTTTATCAAGGTCACTTGGAGAAGATGGCAATCTTCGACGAAATCCTCGGCAAAGAGGGCTTAGAACCTCATCAAGCCTCGTTCATCGGTGATGATTTCACCGATCTGCCCTTGATGATGCGAAGCGGATTAGGTTGCGCTGTTAATAATGCGCGTCCAGAGCTTGTAGAAAGAGCTCACTACGTGGCGAGCAAAGATGGGGGACGCGGAGCTGTTCGCGAGATTGCCGAGTTGATCCTGAAGGCGCAGGGTCTCTGGGACAAAGTTCTAGAAAAGTACGGAATGGCTTGAGGGGCGTGCCAGGTAGGGCGATACCCTGTTAATTAATTCGTCAGATCGAATGTCCGCGGTCAGGTCGATTACTGATGTCATCGCTACTTGTCCTGATTCGTCAGATTAATGGCGTTGCTTTTCGACGGTCGACTGATTCCTAAGGCGATGCGGCGGCGTCGCCGGATGTTCTGTCAGCTTCTTCGTGAAGCTTTCTATCAGTACTATCTTGGAGCCTTGGTCTTATTTACCATCAGCTTTGTAATCGCTTTCAGTGTTGCGAAAACCCCGTAGCCTTCGATGGCGATCGCTTCGAAGGCTGGTACGACTGCTGTATTGAGCGATCGATCCAATCGTTCTACCGCCAAGGCATCAGCCAGGTCGCGCTTATTGTATTGCAGAACCCACGGAATTTCATCGAGTATGAGCTTGTTGAACTTGAGGTTCTCCCTCATGTTCTTCATCGACTCTTCATTGGCTTCTGCTCTCATTCGGCTCGAGTCGGCGACGAAGACGATTCCGTCTGCACCCCGCAAGATCTGCTTGCGGCTGCGGTCGTATTCTTCCTGTCCTGGCACGGTATAAATGGCGATGCGCAGCTTGAATCCGGCGACAAGATCGAGCTCAATCGGCATGAAATCGAAGAAGAGTGTACGCTCTGTCTCTGTCGCCAGGGACACCATTTCCCCTCTGCAAGTAGGATTGATCTGGGCGTGAATATACTTCAGATTAGTGGTTTTGCCACCAAGTCCGGTGCCATAGTAAACCAGCTTGTAGGTGATCTCTCGTTTTGCGTAGTTGATGAGGGGCATGTCAATTGAATTCAGGGCGTCGCTTATATATTAAACTCTCTGGCAGCAAGCTGATCATCTACTCACTGGATTGATACGTTGAGGTCTAGAGGCTCTGAATGTTTTGATAGAGTATCACTGGAGACGCCGCAGACTCAGCATGTTTCTTCGCCTCATAGGATGCTGACAGCAGCTGTCCCATCGTCTTGCAATTTTCCGGAATCCCGGCTATTCCAAAATTCATGACAACGGCTCCCTGTGTCATGCCGTTAACGGTCTCCAGGGTTTTCTGAGCGAAAACCGCAGCGGAGCGGGTGCCTGTGTTGGGAAGAACGACAGCGTAATCGAACATCTGGAAATGACCAAGCATGTCAATGGGTCGTTTGATCACCGACATTGCCATCATGATCTCCTTTACTACCGTGAAATCAGCTGCTGCATAGTCCTGACGCCTTCGTATGCTGAAGACCATCACTGACAAGGGCATGCCGCAGAGCTCGTAACGGAAGCACTCTTGCGAGACGAAGTACTGGAAAGCGGGGTAGGTGAGAATGCCTGTTTCGGCACGCATACAGGGCTTGAGAACTTGTTCGAGCGTCTTTATGTCTATCTGGGCATCGAGAAGTTGAGTCGCCTTCCGCGTCTGGGGCGGCTTATCAGATACGCCGATCAGGTTGAGCGTCACCAAATTAAAGACTATCGGCACCCATTCTGAGCGTTTTAGCGGTTTACTCCTGAGAACATCAGACAATTTCTTGTAATCGCCAATTTCGCGATATAGCTGTCTCTGCAATGAGGGGTCAACCGGATTGCCCTGGTACACGGCCTCTTCGAACTCCTCAGGAGACATAGAGGGGTTTCTTGCGATGAGGTAGGCTTCGCCATTCAGTCCCTGTTGCTGCTCCAAAAACGAGCTCTGATCAACCAGGGTGATCGCTTCCATTATCAGACCATCGAGACGACGATTAATGCTGCGCTCCATTGTTCGCTCATCAGGTAGAAAGCGGAACTTGCCTACCTTTAACGAAATCAGGTCCATAATCACGTCCTGACCGGTGTCGACGCCATCAGACGCGTGAATAGGCTCGCCATCGTCGAAATAAATGTCAACACCTCTGCCTTCAGAACGAATTGCCAACCGGCCTGTCATCTGGCCAATTTGAATGGACTGCAGCACGGTTGGGAGCTGGACTTTGTTGATATCGCCCTGGAGAACCGCTTCTACGTCTTCACGCTCCTCTTTGCGGCGCTGTTCCTGCTTCTTCTTGTCCTCGGCGGCTTTGACCGGCTCGACTTCGGCGCTGACGACACCGAGAGAGATCGAACTGGTCGAATTCAGACCGCCACTGGAGGACGATGCAGTAATGTCGCCTGAGACCTCCGCGATGATAAGACTATGAATCAGCCCGGTGTCTACCGTGCGGTGCTCCCAGAGCGTTTTCGTCTCCTTGAGCGTACTTTTCGACATCGCCCAGATTGGATCACCGTTTTCATCGGCAGTTGACTTCAGGTCAAAGACGCAATCCTGCCCTTCCACGGTCCAAAATTGTTCGACAATCAGGCCTGGGTCCTTCTTGGACATCGTCAGCATAGAGACGACGTTGTCTATAGTCGGAGTTGACCAGAGCTGTGGAAGCTTTTTCGACGTAGGCGTTTGCTGGTTTTTCGATTGTTCGCGCGGGGGCTGATTAGATCTGAACATCTATCCGTGTTTGCCTGAGCTGGACTATCAAGGTATGCAACAATTTCTGGAATTTTCTTACCATTCCGGTTGAAAGGATTCTGGAAGCAAAATTCTTACTCGTTAGGTAGTATGTACCACTTTTAAGAAGTTGCTCTATCAAACTCCGAATTTGAAACGAATTCAGATTTTTTTATGCACTCAGGAATGCTTTTCGGATTGATTAGTCGATTTGGCTTCTAAATTCGCAAGAAATACTCGGACACTCTGCTCGAGCTGGGCATCGTCCTCTTCAGTCTGCCTTAAGTCGTGCTGAGCTTTTCCATGCGATGCCTTGAGAATTGCCAAAGATCCCTGCAAGCTGTTGGCTACTGGCGAATTCCCTGTCGCATTGAAGAAAGTCACGAAATTTTGGACTACCGACATACTCGCCTCGAGAAGCGCAATGTCGCTGGGGCTGGCGGCGCTTCCGCGAGCTGCGAGCGATGCTACCAGACCGATAAATTGAGAGACCATGGAGTCGAGGGTGGCTTTCTGGGGCACGGGCGTTGCCGAGTCGATGCGATTGCCATTTGCGTCGAAGAGCTGCCCTCCGCGGATGGATGCGCCGTTGGCGAGGAAAACATCGTTGTTCGGAGCAATCGTGGTTCCGTCTGGAAGTTTGACTTCGCCGTTGTCGGAAATACTGGTATCGGGAAAATCGTTCAAGACGAAGGTACCGTTCTTGCGGACAAAGTCCTTCGTTTGCATGTCGAAGCCAGCTGCCACCTTCAAGGTTGTGTCGCCTTCCGGTGTGGACTCGGTTCGGAGTATTGTGTTTTTGTCGAACTTGATTCTACGGTCGCCCTGTATGATCTCGTAGCCGTCTTCGGTGATTTTCACCTTCAGTGGCTCCTCGCCGGGCTTCTGCGGTTCCACCAGCTGGCAGCTACAGCCGTCGACTACGATCTGACGACCATCGGCTAGCGTGATTGGCGCGCCAGTCCCAATAGCTTCAATCAGCTTTTTGATTGTCTCTGCTTTGACACCCAGGCTCTCCATGAGCTCTTTCTTCTGTTCAGCCGTCAGCTTTTTGGTTGAGTTATCCTTCTCGTCCACAAGATACAGGTCGCCTGACGGCGATCTCAGGAGATGTTTTCCGTCACCGAGGTCGTACTTGAGTTCGAGTTCACCCGCTTCATTTTTATGGAAGTTGATAAAACTGCCCAGAGAAGGATGAAACAGCGCATAGCCACCGAGATATTGGATCAGGTATGCATTGTCTGGTTTGAGGTCTGGATGTTCGGTCCGCAGTCTTGCCAGTGCCTGTTCCGGCGAACTGGAGACCAAGTCGGCGCGAACGGTCAGGTTCTTGAAGAACTCTGATATGGCATCACTGCTGCACTGCATCAGGACCAGACCATCCTTGATCTTTCTGAGCTGTTTGCCGTCATAGACCAAATCACCGGCTTTGAATGCGCCATCGCGACCCACCGAGAGGATCTGCTTGCCGTCGATGTCGACTGATCGCTCTCCATCGGTATTTCCAATAATATTGCAGGTCTGACCATTGTCTTTTTTGACTTCAGCTTTCACCTGTCCGCCACCATCAGTAGTGACTTTCACTTTTTTTGTTTTGTCGATGTATTCGACCTTTTGACCGTTTACTTTGAGCTCTGCACCATAGATGCCATCTTTGACCGTCGGAGCCGTCAGGGCATTATCCTTCTCTCGCGATTGTTCTTTGGATTTTTCATACTTCTCGTTCTTATTGTCTTGAAGCAAGATGCCTTCTTGTTTTACAAGCGCGCTTGGAAAAAGTGCCAGAGCGGTCTCCATGTTTGAATCACCAAATACGGTGGTCCAAATCTGTCTGAGCTTATCGGGCGTTATGTCTCTAAACGCAGATAGAACCAGCGGCTCTTGCTCAAGTTCGTCAGTTCGCCCTTCGCCTTTCTCAAGAGGGTGTGCTCTGGACACGAGGTCCTTGTCGCCTTGATTGTCTTTGCCATTGCTGGCTGCCTTGCTATTGTCGCCCGCCAGCCACGACCACACGTCTGTCCCAAACTGCTCGACCTTATTGATGACGGAGGTCAGGCTTAACTCGCCGACGAGCTGATTTCCGAGTTTGATAGCTCCTTCCGCTTTGGCTTCACCTTTTGAATCATGATGGTGGTCGCCGAGCTTTGTTGTGGCCGCCATGTGTTTGCATGCGACTTTGGCGACTGATCCAATGTCGCTCCAGTTCGATCGGAGATTGTCGCCCAGCATTTTGACGTCTTTGTCGGAAGCCTTCTCTGCTTTTGAGGAGAGGTCATTCCAATTGACTTCGGCTAGTAAGTCCTTTGATGTAGATTCGTTTTTTTTCAGCTCAAACTGGCTGTTCACTGATTGGTCGAACATGATGCAAATCCCAATTTTTTGCCACGCTAATGCATTTCTATACTCTTGATAGTTTTTTTGGACAAAAAAATTTGAGAAAATACTTGTGATATCTCGGCTAACTTACAATCGAATCTTTGGAGCGCCTCGATATACTGAAGGTATCGAAATCGCAAGCGCCCGAAATGCTTAAAAATCCGAGGTTCCGACCATGACTGCCAAGAAAGACATAAGCCATCTGGTCGACCCGAGTGACCTTCCTTTTACTGTGGAAGGAAGGTACTTTCATGTCGTCGAAGACGGTAAGCTGCATTGTGATCTTTGTCCTCGTGCCTGCGTTCTTAAGGATGGCGACCGGGGCTTTTGCTTCATCAGGCAAAACATCGATGGTCATATGTACCTGACCAGTTATGGCAGAAGTACGGGTTTTTGTATTGACCCGATTGAGAAAAAACCGCTCAATCATTTTTTGCCCGGTACAAGTATCCTGTCTTTTGGAACTGCCGGATGTAATCTCGGGTGCCGCTTTTGCCAAAATTGGGACATTAGCAAGTCGCGAGAAATCGAGCGACTAAGCGAAAAAGCTACACCTGAAAATATTGCCCTCGCGGCTCAGAGGCTCGGTTGTCGCAGCGTCGCTTTTACATACAACGATCCGGTCGTATGGGCTGAATACGCGATTGATACAGCAAAAGCCTGTCATCAACTCGGTCTGAAGGCTGTGGCCGTGACAGCCGGATATATCACTCCAGAGGCGCGCTCGGAATTCTACTCTGTGATGGATGCAGCCAACGTCGATTTGAAGGCGTTCACAGAGCAGTTCTATCAGCGTCTTACCCTCTCTCATCTTGAGCCGGTGCTTGACACATTAAAGTGGTTGAAGCATGAGAGCGATGTCTGGTTCGAGATCACTAATCTGGTAATTCCGGAGGAAAACGATTCAGTCGAGGAGATTACGCGCATGTGCGACTGGATAGCGGAGAATCTGGGCGATGATGTGCCTTTGCATTTCACCGCATTTCATCCGGACTTTAAGCTCATGCACAGACCGCCTACGCCTCCTTCGACATTGCTCAGGGCGCGAGAAATCGCTAAAAAAACCGGTCTGAAGTATGTTTATGTCGGCAATGTCGATGATGTCAAACATCAAAGTACGTACTGCCCTTCTTGTGGCGAACTTCTCATTGAACGCAACTGGTACGAGCTTGGCAAGTATGGCATCAAGGACGGCAGATGTAGCAAATGTGAATGTGGAGTCGCTGGTTTGTTTGAAAACGAACGAGGCAATTGGGGGCGAAAGCGGTTGCCGCTTTCTTTCGGCGGCCCAGCGCGTTGATTCAAATGGTATCGTTGCAATGAAACAGGCCCTAAAATGATAATGGGCCGTTAGAGGGAGTATAGATGTTAAAAGAGGTCGTAATAGCAACCGCAATCACCTTTTCCATCAGTGTTGCCGGCGCGACGATGAGAGCCGACGTGGCTCTGGCCTCCGATAACGCTTTGCTGATTGCTCAGGCTGAAAGCGCTACCGATCAACAACAAGCACAGGAAGGAACTTCTGAGGCAGCTCCCGCGACCGCTCCAGCGGGCACGTCGACGAGCGGAGAAGTCTCAGCCGGCGCGGCTGCCGAAGATGCTGAATCAGCATCCGTCACCGAAATTCTCGAAGATCAGCAAATTGCCCATGACAAGTATGTGGTTGACCGATTTCTTCTCGGCGTCGCAATAGTCTTCGCTCTCATAGCGGCTGCATTGCTTTTTAGCTTGCCGCCGAAGCGACGCGAACAGAAGGAGTAACAACGAACATGGTAGTGGAAAGCATTATCATGTTTGTCATGGGCGCCATATTTGTTTATGGCGGTGGCGCTTTGACCTATCAGGCTTTTGATGATGCCAAGAATGTTTTGGAATCATCAATATTTGGATTAGGAATCGTTGCTGTTGGTCTCACCCTAATGGTCTGGTCTTTTACCGGCCCGCCAGGCTGAGGTAAACTATCAAGGTCTTTTGCGTAGACTTGCTGTGATCTCTGAGGGGGGCGCAATGAATTTGACTGGTCGTATTGGCATTAGTGCTGTGTTGGCATTGACTGTGTGCGTAATTATGCCTGGCACGGCTTTCTCCGAAGAGAAATCACAGAGCGCCGAAAGTAAAGCTCCTGAAGTAGGAAGCACGAAGTCCGCTGAAACGGCTGCTGCGAGCACCAAAAACGATTCTGGCAGCAAGAGCGACGCCGCAGACAGCGATAGGAAGTCCGAGAAAGAGAAAAAGAGTAACGGCGATGGTCGTCAGGGTAATTGGAGACAGTCGGCGCAAGGCTCTCCATCTATCAAAACCGCTCGTAAGCGCGTAGAAGATAACCCGAACAGTGCAGACGCACACAACGATCTCGGCTGGGCATTACGTCAACACGAGAATCTCAAAGAAGCTGAGAAAGAGCTTCGCAAAGCAGTCGAGCTCGACGACACGATTCCATGGGGACATTCCAATCTGAGCGTTGTGTTGTTGGATACGAAACGTGTCGAGGAGGCCGTGAAAGAGGCGGAGCGCGCTGTAGCTATTGACGGCAAGTCGCCTATCTACAGAGTTGTCTACGGCAATGCGCTTGCTGCTGCTGGTAAGTTAGATGAAGCAGTGAAGCAATACAACGAAGCAATTGCTCTTCGCGTCGACTATGAAAACGCACTCTACAATCTTGGCCGAGTTCTGCAAATGCAAGGAAAGAATGCCGAAGCGAGTGCCGTCCTAAGTCAGGCACTAAAGTACGATCCAGAAGACACGCGTGTTCTTCAAATGCTGGATAAGCTTATCAAGTAATTGGACGGTTCGGTTTTTACTGGTATCGCCTGTGGTGACATGTTGGCGCGTATTCGCACGAATCCGCGCCGATAGGTTGTGAGTAGGAGCGAATCTGCGAATTCCGAGGCGGTAGTATGTGTGTCGGAGCTCGGAGCTCGGACCTGTTCGCAGGAATTCGAGCCGATAGTCTTCCGGAGGAATATTTGGGAAGCCTCAATTATTCCTCAGCGGAATAATTACGAGAATGCTCGAAAATAATTCCTCGGAGGGAATAGTTCGCCCCCACGATTTATGCCGTCCGAGGCATGGCTTGCCAAAAGACCTAACAAATCACTTGTTCTGCCCAAAGGACCCCAATAAATCAATTGTTCTTGAATTTGAGCCAGGGCCCCGGAAATTCTTGATATTGGGGGTTGTCAATGGAGAATCGGGAGGTTATAGTCAATTAGCGAGCTGGGTTTACCTCCCCCCGATTAGTAGGTTCAAACATGCCCCAAACCAAAGGACAACGCTTTGCGCGTTTTGCACTGTCAATTGCTCTTTTTTCCTCGTTCCTTATATCCAGTCTTGTGACTTCTCCAGGTTTTTGTCAGTCAAAAGAAACCGATGAAGGTGTCACAGTGCAAAAGAATGCTGACGGTACGGTCGATGCCTACGATGCCGGCGATGCCGCGCAAGCGGACGACGGTGGTGGCGGTTCGGAAACCTACACTCAACAGGGCGACGGACGAATTCATTATCGTCCGGGGACCAGTCCTTACGAGAAGAAATACTCAGATGGGACGACGGTGAGACGCAACTCCGATGGTTCAATTGAAACTTGGGATGGCGGCGAGACACAGCACTGGACTGAAGGCGGCACGCCAAGCTCATCCAGAAAGAGAACGGCTAAACGATCATCCAAAGCCACACATTCGAAGACTACATCGTCAGTGAAAAAGAAATCGAAGTAGCGCTGGACCGCCGCATCCGTATAGCTTCCCGACGAGTTCGAACACCGGTCGAGTCTTTGAAAAATGCGAGCTCGAACCCGGATCCAGTAGTCGATAAACGCGAGTGCAAACCCGGTCGAGTCTTCGAAAAGACGCGCACACAGAGGCAAAGCACTGGTACCGCCGGCGTCTCGCCGACTTCTACGCCAAGCTCATGACGATCCGAGTCGGTTGGACTTCGATACTAACCATGCGGAAACGCGCTTCGCATGCCATTTCGGCTTGATGGATAATCGGCAAAAAAAAGAAGGGGCGTCCCCGCCCCGTCTTTCGCGTGTGCCCGAGTCGGACCCAGTCTATAACTGTGCTGGAGCTATGAAGACTATCTGAGGTAACTTCAGGAGTTCAACAAGTTTCTTGATGCTGATTCTTCCGGTCAAAGTGAACTTGCTGCCTTCGACGTTGACACTGGAAAGGTCTTCCAGACCGGCTTTGCGCAATTCCGCCAGAAGCGATTTGCTTTCGTCGCTTATCGTCACTTTGATTGCCACCTTACCGTCTTTGATGCTCAATCCATCGAGCTTTGGTCCTCTGGTCTTGAAGCGCATCTCCAGATTGCGTAGGGTAGGATCTAGTTTCGACACGAAGCCGGACTCTTCATCCTTGTCGGATTCCTTTTTCTCGACTGAGAAGCTGTTGGTGTCACCCACCTGTTTGCGAACTTGCGCTTCCTGAGGTCTTGGTGTTGCTATGGCGTCGAAATGTTTGCCCTTTGAGACTAATGAGATCGATGGTGCTGCCGGTGCTGGTGCGCCTGTCACGAAGCCCCCGGATCCTCCCGAGGACGTGGCGTAGGATTGATTCATAGACGACTTGAATGTGCCGGGACTATGTAATCCGCCGCCGCTCCTTCGTTGCGACATGAAGGTGCCCCTCACATTCGTGCTCTGACCGAAGACACCTTCGCGACTTACGCCATCAGGCATCTCGACTTCTACCGGCTTGGTAGTTGCCTCACCACCTTTTGTGACTTTCGAAGTGTCTACTGCGACAAACGAAGTGTATTGAGTCATGATGTGATGGTCGAGAGCAGTTTTTACGATTTCGTCTTTGATCTCTTTGTTCGGATTTCCTTGCTGTGCACCGAACCAGTCTTCCGACATTAGCCTGTCGACCTTTGCGCGAGCCCAGATTGAGGCGATTCCGGGATTGGCGCTATTCGATTCCGGGAAGTTGACATTGAGTGTCTCTTTGTACGGATGTCCGGCGCTGAAGCCGGTAAGTGTGATGGTGCCGGCTCCTGCGTGGGTGTATCGACCCTTGATGTAGAGTGGCTTTTGAGCCCAAACATCGGAGATGTCTTTTGGATAGATTTCTTTGGCTTCCACTCCTTCGACTGCAACATCGACATCTGTCAGGACCGGCGAAGCTATGCGCTGATAGAATTTCTTTCCGACCTCTTCGCCCGAAGTGTTGAGCAGGACAAATTCCGACTCACCACCGCCTTCTTTGGCGATCCCGTCGATAAGGAATCGATTGACACTATTGCCGGTGCCAAAGGAAAACCATCTCGATTTCGCTCTCTTCTTCTTGATCAATCCGAGGATTTCCATGTCGTTGCCGACGTATCCGTCGGTCATGAAGGTGACAATCCTCAGGCGATTGACATCCGGCGGCTGGTCGAATACGGCTTCCACAGCAGGACCCATCCAGGTGCCACCGTTGGCAGACAAGCTCTTGATGTATCGCTTCGCTTCCTGTTTCATCTCCTCCGAAACTTTTCTTGGTCGCGGAAACAAAGACGTGCTCGTACTGTTGAATGAAATGATCTGGAATGAATCGTTGGGATTCATGTGATCGATGATGTACGTTAGAGTTTCCTTCGCCTTGTCGAGCGGCGGTCCCGATTGGCTACCGGAGCAGTCGATCAGAAAAATCATTTCTTTGGGTGCAACGTTTTCCGTTGTTACTTTCTTTGGCGGAAGAAGCATGACGGTAAAGAATCCCGATTTCGAATTGGGGTCCTTGTAAGTCAAATAGCCACTCTTAACTGAGTCACCGGCGACATCCCATTTGAGAACAAAGTCTCGGTTGGGAATAGTGGACTTGGTGGCGAGAGCCACATCGGCCCCTCGTTCGGTCTGACTGGTGATGTTGATTCCGTGGAGCGCCGATCGAATATTGCTGATCGGGACACCACCATCAATTCGAACTCTGATGGAAATGTCATGTCCGGAGCGTGTCCCTTCTGGTGTCACTGGCGGTGTGATTTTGGAGGCGTCCGGGACGATTGTAGTATCGGGAGACCAGCCTGTTCCCTGCTTTCCTGTTGCGCCACCCGGATTAAATCTGGGTCCGACTACCGTTGGAAATGCGAATGTATATTTGCCATCTTCGAACGGAAGCAGATCTATATATTGCAAAGTTATCTCGATCTCTTTGCCGGGTTCGATGTTGGCGACAGATTGAGTGAAGATGTTCGGTCTTTCTTGATCCAGTAGAGACGCTACATGCCCGTGCGCTTTCGCGTTTTCATAAATTTCACGAGCCTCTTCCCGTTTCTTAATGGTACCGTGGATGGTGCGAGCGCCAATCTTCATCACCATGTCGTCCACCGCTCCCGTGTCAGAAAGGGGAAAGGTGTATACGGCTTCGATCTTCTTTTCGAACGGGTTATGGAAGGTCTGTTTTACAGTTACTCTGGAAACATAGCCCGATACTTTTACATCGACGCTAGTATGTTTCAGTGGGCACTGGCCCAGCGATTGCCCTGAAGACAGCATCGCCACCAATTGCCCTGAGCCTTCGCCTTTGAAACTGTTGGCGGAGTTGTCTTCAGCAGTTTGCCGCGATGGCGGACTGGTGCTCGCCGCCCAAGTATTCATCGTCATCGCGTTGCCGAGCATCAATGATAATGCGCCGCTTGATGCTATCAATCCCATGGTCAATTTAGATGGACCAAGTCTATTCGCCAATATCCACTTCATCATAAAATCCTCAAAGTGCGTCGCAGCGATTTCCTATTAGAAGCCTACCCACCTCCCAGACGGGGCGACACAGGGAAATACCTAGTTCGGGTCTGGGTTCCTCCTGATGTCGAACCAGGAATGATGGGAAACATAGACGGGCTCAAGATTCGAAACAACAATGGATTAATATGATTGCCAAGTTATCTTAACGAGTTTATAACGATTTTTCGTTCGATCGAAAACTGGGCGACCGCTGTAATCCGCTCCCCATATGAATGCCGTGTCTTGATCGTTGAAGATGACATGGATGCTTCCGGCCAGATCTTTATATGTGTCCGGCATCTTTGCTCTAAGCGCTTGTGCATTTGAAGCGGCCATTGCGGCGTCGAAGGAGATTACCAATCGATCCTTGGCAAATCTGGACGATTGTTCATCCTTCTTGGTGACGACAAAAGGTGACCACGCTTGTCTGTTAGCTTTCGACAGTTCATCCGCGGCGGTCTGTGCCTTTTTTTGATTAAACGCGGCGAGAATCTCGTCTGGATTTGTCGATAACGCAATGCCTGACTGGGGTTGGTTAGATAAAGTCGAGCTGCTTGTTTGTGAAGAAGAGGCGAGGTCGGCGGGTGAGGGGGACGATGGCGACCCCGATGTGGTGCTGCTGGTAGCTGCGCTTCCATCTTGAGATGGTGTGCCTGGTTGTTGAATGCCGACTGGATTGAGAACGCTGTTTGCTTGATAAGGATTGGCCTCGAGCATACCCGCAAGGTCTTTCTTGAGAGTCTGGAGTTCGTAGTCGGAAAGCGGCACTCTCCCCCGATTTTGGCGCCTCTTGAAATGCTTTTCCAGTCCGTCGGCGACCGTATCTATCTGTAGAATCAGTTCATCATCTGCTTTTTGGGCTTGCGCCGTGAAGGCGAGCAGCTCTTTGAGTGCAGCTACTTGATGTTGTCTGATGTCTTTAGCTCCTGAGGGCATTGCGAACAATTGCAGCGCTCCGACGAGCAAGGCGCTGACCGCAAGATATCGCATGGTAATCCTGTTGGCGGCGGGCAAAATCGAGAACCCCAAAAAGACAAAAGAGCACCGTTTTAGTTTACTGGTGCTCCTGTGTTTTGTGTGGTGTGGGAAAAACTAATGTCTATGCAAATAGCTGTTCTCAAGCTCGTCAAGCCAGCTCGAGGGCACCTCGACTTGATTGCGCCCTTCCATGAGTGCCATCTCTTTAATATCCCAGAGGTATTCGAACATGCTGTCGCGGTGCTCACCGCCCTGTCTGTTGGCGCGGTAGAACTGATTAAGACGTAACTTGAGCGTGTCGGTGTCTATCGAAACCAACTTGGTATCTTTGGCACCGGAAGTCGAACAAGAATTGCCCATTGTGGACTCTCCTCTGAAAAAATATCTCCATGTTCAGGTTATTCCCGGAGGGTTAGAGAATTCACAGCTGAATTTATTGTCAAGCGCTTAAATCTGCGCTTTTCAACCGTCTATCAACAAAAAAGCCCCAGCCGTTGATGTGCTAGAGCTTAATTTGTCAAGATTTAAAACCAACTACAGCCCCGGGGGACTGGAAAGAAATTCTATGCCAGAGGCTAACTTACGAACGGCGCTTGCGGGCTGCTTCAGCTTTGCGCTTTCTCTTCACCGAGGGCTTTTCGTAGCGCTCTCTGCGTTTGATCTCAGACAAAATGCCAGCCTTTTGGATCTTTTTCTTGAAGCGCTTCAGCGCTTGTTCGATGCTCTCACCCTCTGCAACTCTAACTTCCGACAAGGGTCCTCCCCCCTGGATTCAAACCAGAAAACATATACCTATGGTCGATGCCATAGTATCATCTGCGCCCCATGGAAACAATCAATTTTAGGCTGATTGCGGCCTTTGCTTAACGTTTTGCCGGGCTTCTCGGAGGCGCGTCATTAGGGCTATTGCAATAAAAAAAACGGTCCCGTGCCAAGACACGAGACCGGAATCATTTCGTGATTTCCAACAATTAAGAATCGGCGTGTGCAGTAGCTTCGCTGATTAGTTGTTGTGAAACCGTTGGTGGGACAGGCGCCATGTGGCTGAATTTCCACTCGTAGTAGGCGAGACCCTGAGTGCTGGTGCGAAGTTCGATGATGTAGTCCCAGAGCTCGGATTGCGGGAATTGAGCTGTGACGATGTCCCAACGCTGCCTGTCCGGGTTGGCGCTGAATCCGAGGATTTGACCGCGACGACCGGTGACCTGCCCCAAAATGACCGAGGTGTACTCTTGGGGAACGTAAATGTTCGCCTCGGCAATGGGCTCGAGGATAATCGGTTGTGCTCTGCCCATACCGTCTTTCATAGCCAGGATTCCAGCCATGCGGAAGGACATTTCGTCGGAGTCTACATCGTGGAATTTGCCGTCGTATAGATTGACGGATACATCGACGACCGGGAAGCCTGCCAGCGGCCCGCGGACAAGAGCTTCCATGACGCCCTTTTCCGTACCTGGAATGTATTGCCGAGGCACGGAGCCGCCGACAATCGATTCTGAGAATTTGTTACCTTCGCCACGCTCGAGCGGCTCGATCTTGACGAATACTTCGCCGAATTGGCCTTTGCCGCCGGTCTGTTTTTTGTGGCGGCCATGAGCATCGACTTTGGCTTGAATAGTCTCTTTGTAGGCGATCTTGGGACGCTTGCTGTCCAATTGAATGCTGTATTTGCGTTCTAGGCGTTGGCGGCCAAGGGTGAGGTGAACTTCTCCCTGTCCGTAGAGGCAGTATTCATGAGTATCTGGGTCGCGATCGACTTTGAGAATCGGATCTTCTTCCGTGAGCTTTTGGAGCAATGTCGAGAGTTTTGCTTCGTCGCCGCGATTTTTCGGAGCGATTGCCAGAGAGTAGAATGGTAGGGGTGGTGCCGGAACCGGCATGACCCGACTACCTTCCGATACAAGAGTGTGGCCGGTCCTTGGCGTCTCCATACGGGCCAGCGCGATGATGCTGCCGGGGCCGCCTTTTTCCGCTGGGTCCTGGCGCTTGCCGTGCAAGAAGTAAAGACCGCCGACGCGTTCTTTGCTGCCACCTTTGGTGGTATCAATCAATTGTGAGTCGCCTTTGATTGTTCCTGTGAAAACCCTTACCAGTGACAGTTTTCCGGACTGCGGGTTGACGTAAGTTTTTACCACCTGCGCGACAATGGGACCGTCATCCTTGACCTGAATGATGTTGCCTTCGATGTCCTTGTACTCGCGGTCGAGAGGCGATGGGCACAGAGTTATGATCGTGTCCAGAAGGGAAGGAAGACCGGCATCGGTCATTGCGGATGCCACCAGAATCGGCACGAAAGTACCGGCCTGGACTGCTTTCTTCATGTCGGTTTCGAGAAGCTCCAGAGGGGGCTCTTCGCCTTCTAGAACCATCTCCAATAGTTTGTCATCTGATTCCGTGAGGCTCTCGATAAGCTTTTCCCGAGCGTCCGCGATTGAGTCTTTCATATCCGCTGGAATGTCGGACTTCGAAGGCACGCCTTTTTCGCCGTATTTGAAGGCTTCCTGCTTGAGAACATCGACATAACCAGAAAAAGATTCGCCGGCACCAATCGGGTACTGCAGTGATGCAAGAGGTCTTATCGTCTTAGTTCCTGGAATGTCTTTTAGCGCGGCAAGCGTCTCTTCGACTAGCATGTCCGGCTTGTCCATTTTGTTGAGTACTACGAGACGTGCTACGCCAATCTGTTCCGTGAAATTTAGCAAGCTGTCCATCTGAATCAGTCTGTGCGGATCTGGCTCCACGACAAAGACTGCAGTGTCGACGCCCATGAGGGCGAGCTTGACTTCTTCCGTGAAATCGATGAAGCCGGGACAATCCAGGATGTTGAATTGTACGTTCTTGTAGGTCGTTCGGACGCTTGAAACCTGCGTGGAGAGCTGTCTCTCTATAGACTCGGGCTCGTAATCAGTGGTGCAGTTGCCGTCCTGGATTTTGCCGCGACGTGAGTTGGCACCGGTCGTGTGAAGAAGAGCCTCTACCAGACTCGTTTTCCCACTCTTGTTGATTCCTATAAAAGCGACGTTTCGAATGTTAGCAGTGGACACAACTCTTCTCCTTTTCTTGGCAAGAGGCTTCCGGCGAACTTATAGACATATGATGAAAGCTTATCCAACTGAGAGGTAATCCATCAATAAGATCGCATATGAATTAATGTTGTGTCGGGCTCAGTGACAGGCTTGTGGGGCGACCAACAAAAAAGCGACTCGCTGCCATAACAAATCGCCTTTCGAATACCGTAAATCCCAAATGTTATCTTGTCGCCGCGTTCTTGTGGTCTGCAGGCAGCAGTTTCTTCTTTGGATCTTCGTCGATCTGGGTTTGGAAAATCTTGTTAATTTTCTTCCCGGCTACGTGGGCTATTGGAAACGCATAGGTCAGAGGCGGTGAATAAGTGATTGCTGAAGGCTTGCCCTTGTCGCCGCCATTGACGATGAAGTTAAGGCTGCTGGTGCCCGGCAATCCTACGAGATCGGCGCCTACGATGAGGCAAGGCAACGCTGTTACGAAGAAGAGCGGACCGATGAACATATGGCAGAGCAGACCCTCTTTCACTTTGATCAGAGATCGTTCACCTGGCGGCAGATGAATGAGCCAGGGCGATACTAGTGTGAACGGCAAAAAGCCGGACCAGTAGTGAGCGCGGCCTAGCACCGTGGCGTTCCAGGCTTTGTAGCAGAAGGATAGCCCTAGGATGATTAAGAGACCACCTATGACGAGCCAGACAGGTTGTGGAATTTGATGAAGTGCCATAGTAATTCGGATCCTGACCAGTTGAAAGTGTGTGACTTGTCTAAAACTAGTCTACAACGTTTCACGATGCTTATTATCATACCCAAGACTCTTGACGTGGGCGCTACAATACAGCCTTCTTAATTCATAAGTCGAGGCAGTCATGAAACGAAGTGTCGGTTGTGGTCGCGTGACCCTAAGCGACCTGGACAGAGAGGTTTGTATCGCTGGCTGGGTCAATGTTCGCAGGGATTTAGGCGGATTGATTTTTGTAGAGCTCCGGGATCGGTCCGGGCGCTTGCAATTGGTTGCTGACCCAAATCGAAACAAGGACGTGCACGAAAAATTTGTTACCTTGCGCAACGAATTCGTGTTGATCGCGAAGGGCAAAGTTTCGCGCCGGCCCGAAGGGACGGAGAAAGCCGACCAACCGACAGGGCTTGTCGAGATATACCCTGATGAGGTCGAGATTCTGAATACAAGCCGACCTCTGCCATTCCAACTGGAACACGGTCAGCAGGTAGACGAGTCTTTGAGGCTGCGCTATCGCTATCTGGACCTGCGTCGTCGCGAAATGCAGCGCAATCTGATCCTGCGAGCAAGTGTCACGAGCGCTATTCGAAATTATCTGGACAAGAACGAATTTCTCGATGTCGAGACTCCAATTCTTACAAAGGCTACCCCTGAGGGCGCTAGAGACTTCCTGGTACCGAGCAGGCTCAATCCAGGCAACTGGTATGCCCTGCCTCAGTCTCCCCAACTTTTCAAGCAAACCCTGATGGTTAGCGGCTTGGAGCGGTATTACCAGATTGCGCGCTGCTTCCGCGATGAAGATTTGCGTGCCGATCGTCAGCCTGAGTTCACCCAGGTGGATATCGAAATGTCATTCGCAGACGAGGAGGACATTTTCGAAATATCGGAAGGTTTGCTCCGTGAAGCATTCAAGGCCGCTGGGATCGAGATCCAATGCCCCTTCCCTAGACTGACCTACAAAGAGGTCATGGATAAGTATGGCAGCGACAAGCCGGATTTGCGCTTCGAGCTTGAAATCAAAGATTTGAGCGAAGTGGCGAAGAGCTGTGACTTTAGAGTATTTAAAGAGGCAGTAGAAAAGGGCGGTTGCCTGAAGGCGCTCTGTCTCAAAGGATTGGCAGAAAAAACCTCGCGCAAAGAGCTTGATCTCTGGCAGGAGCAAGCTAAATCGTTCGGTGCAAAAGGTCTGGCATGGCTTTCGTACAAGGATGGCGGTGTCAAGACTTCCGGTATCGACAAATTCCTCAAGCCTGAAGAGATAGAGACCATGACCAAACTCGCCGGCGCAGAGCAGGGCGATCTGGTGCTTCTGGTCGCCGACACATACAAGGTGGTCACCAACACACTTGGTCGGCTCCGCCTCAAGCTTGCTGAAGACCTTAACCTGATCGACCAGTCTAAGCATTCCCTGCTTTGGGTTGTCGATTTTCCAGTGTTCGAGTACAACGAAGATGAAGACCGGCTGGAAGCTGTTCACCATCCCTTCACCAGTCCTCGGCTGGAAGACCTGGATAAGCTCACGACCAATCCTGAGCTCGCCAGAGCTCGCGCCTACGACATTGTCTACAACGGCGTGGAAATCGGCGGCGGATCGATTCGTATCCATTCCAAAGACGTTCAATCGAAAGTGTTTTCTACCATCGGTTTGAGCGAAGATACAGCCAGAGAAAAGTTCGGCTTCCTCCTCGAGGCACTCGACTCGGGAGCTCCACCTCACGGCGGCATCGCCTTCGGACTCGATCGCATGATCATGCTTCTTGCCGGCTGTAAATCGATACGTGATGTAATTGCGTTTCCAAAAACACAGTCTGGCGGTTGCTTGTTGACCGATGCACCATCGGCGGCGCCAGAGGAACAGCTAAAGGATCTGCAACTCAAACATGATCGCCCCGCTGAGAAGCGCGAATCAAAACGGGCGGCGCTTGCCGAGAATTAAGTGATTCGCCGGAGAGCGGGCGGCAACGCCCGTCTCTGGCTATTGACTCGGCTCGGTGGCTCCGCCCCATTTCGAATAGAACAGCAGACCTTGTCAAAATGTAGGTTTTTCACCAGGCTTGAAATTCAGCGCCTCGTGCTAGAATGCCTACAGTTGGATGATTTCCGCTGTTTTATCCGACCTCGACGCGCAAAGACCAACGGAATTCCCGCAGCACATGTTCAAACAAAGAGCAAAGGCCGACCAACATAAGTGGATGTCTCTGTCCCTATGCCTTTGTCTGGTCTCCGGCGCTTTTCTATCTTCATGTGGGTCAACCAGCGAGATGAAATCGTCGGCTGCCTCCAGACCGCAGTCCAACTGGTTCGAATTCAAGACTTCGACCGAGCATCTGGTAGAAGGCAATAACTATTTCAAAAAAGGCGAGTACGCCAAAGCGGAAGTCTCCTATCGGAAAGCACTGGAGAAGGATTCCAACAACCCCACGGCGAAGAACAACCTGGGTGTCATCCTCAACGAGCTAGGCAAGTATGACGAAGCCATTCCCATACTTCAGGAAGCGATTACTACCGACAACAAAAATGCTATTGCCCACTACGTCTTAGGCAAGGCGCTCAATCAGAAGCAGCGATTCGACGAGGCTTTCAACGAGGCGAAATTGGCAACCGAGCTAGATCCTACCGATCCAATCGGATGGCGCACTCTCGGTGAGGCTTCGCTCGGTCGAGGTGACATCGACACTGCCATCAGCGCATTCCAACAAGCGATTAGCCTCGATGATACGCACGATCTCAGCCATCATAGACTGGCACAGGCTCTTGCTATCAAGGGCGACGTCGACGGGCAGATCGATGAGGAGAGAAATGCGCTCGAACTCAACCCTAACAACATCGATGCTCGGCTGTCCTTAGCGATTGCACTCACCAATCAAGGCAAGCGCGATGACGCCATCGCAGAGCTCAAGCAAGTCCTTCAGATCGATCCGAAGAACAACGCTGCCCAGAGTTTGTATCAAGAGCTCAAAATCAGCACCAGACCCGTACCGACTGATTAGTTGGCGACGGAGATTAAACGATTGCAATTCATTTCTTAAGGGAATGGCACCTTGCTCTTCGCTTGGGGAAGAATAGGATCAGCAGGATCCAGGGTGGGGATTGGACGGTTGAGTTTCGACGCCTTTCAAAACGAGCGAAAGAGCATCCTGACTGTTTGGATCCTCAATTTGTTGCTTCCGGGCGTTGGTCTCGGAACAATGTACGCAGCCGGTGCAAGCTGCCTACCAATCCTTATGGGTGCCTGGGTTTACCAGTTGGTCTCGATGAACCTGCAGGTAGCGATTCAATGCTACGTTTTTCTCTCTGTGGCAGGGACGATCGCCGCTATTCACCACAACGAGAAGTATGCCGAGAGGCAGCAACGAGCGCTCGACCTGCTGCAGTCGAAAAATGATCAAAGTGCTGAATCGGAGCAGCTGGTCGACGCGCAACAGACTGAAGTCCATGCGCTGGACACGCTTGAACGTAAAGTTCGTCAAGCCGAACAGATTCTTGCGCGTCGACAGGACGAAGATTCTTTGGAAGAAAGCAGTTCCCTGGTATTGCCAAAGTCTTCCGAGATACAGGCTTCGTGGGTCGATCTGAATAATGCTAATACACTAAAAGGCGCTGGCGAACGGGAAGACGGATACTTGAGTGATCCGCTCCGCCAGTCGCCAATCAATGTTCCCAGTCGATTTGCCAATGGTTTTCTCAAGACGCCGTCTCTTGACTCAGCTGAGACTCCCCACGCTTTATCTGGGGATGGAACAGACATGGCATTGAGCAAGGATGCGAAGATTGCGGTATCTGGTCTGGATGTTGCAGCGTCTGGTCTGGATGTTTTTTCCTCCAACGATACGACGAAGTCCATCGACGCGATTACGGGCCGAAGCGATTCCGCCGTTGAAAAGGGTCCGTCGACAGCTCAACCGGAGCCGCCTTTGACGCAGGTGCCTGCAATGGAAACAACGCAACCTGCGGCTTACGGGTTCGGCACCATCGACGTACATGAACCGGTCGAGGTCTCCTTCGCGACGCAAGCGCAACCGCCTGCACCCCCTGCCCAACCCCGTCCGCCCTTACAGATACCTCCACCTGCATTAGAACCGGTGGCTCCCTCCCATTCGCCCGCTCCACTCTGGGCGGAATCATTAGACCTGGTGACTTCCGAGAAATCGGATTTGCCGTCGAGCCCACCTGCAACTGAGCCGCCCGCGAACGCGACGGAATCTCAGGTTCAAGGATTTATGCAAACGCTGGGCGACTCTGTAGGAACCTCATACCAGCAAACACCTTATCCGCAGCCTTCCTTTGATTTTTCCTATCAGCGCTTCGAAGCTCCGAATTTTACTTTTGATTTTACTGGAGCATTAGAGGAGCCTCAATCGACCTCCAGCAGCCAGAAGCAGAATAATGCAAAGGGAGACTGTCCTAACTGTAAATCCCCGAAGCAACCGGAATTCTCTTTTTGTCTTCGGTGCGGTGTGAGTTTCTAGATGCTCTGCAGTGCGTCTTTAAGCGCGCCGGCACTGGCGAATCGGTCGTCCGGATTTTTGTTGAGACAGGTCATGATTATCGCCGCGAACGCCTCGCTGACTTCGACTTCTTCAATCGGATCCGGCGGCTCGTTGAGATGCGCCATCATCACCATCGGCCAGGTCCGCCGCCGAAAAGGGGGATGGCCGGAAAGCGCCTGATACATTGCGCTACCGAGTTGATAAATGTCCGTGAGCGCGGTTGGTCTTAGCGCTTTACAGAACTCCGGACACATTCCGCTTGGATCTCCGAAGACATTGACCGTATTCGTCTCAGTCGAGACTCCCTGCCATTGCATGTTTTGAAACATACGCTCGGCGACGCCGAAATTGGCCAGCAGTCCGACAAAATTCTCGGAGGAGCGCTCCATATGCAAGTTGTGGAGGTTGAGGGCACCGTGGACGATTCCATGTGAATGCACGAATTCTAGAGCGGCGGATATCTCTAAAAAGACCTTGATAGCGGTTTTCTCACTGAGCCTCTTTTCTGTTTCCAACCACTTGCTCATCGGTTGAGCATTGGGATGATCGGTCACCATAATAAGCTTCCACCCTTTTTGAGATCCGACTTCGACGACCGAAATCAGGTAATCATGCTTTAGTCCCGCGACGGAAGCGGCCACCGTCTGAAATCGCTCGACTGTGGCTTCATCCTCCCAGTGCAGTTTTTTCACTGCCACCGATGATTTGCTCTCGATATCCGTCGCGAGAAAAACTTCCATCGGCGTGTTGCGGTATGACGAATCATCGTCGGTTCTATAGACGCGCGAAGTCTGGTGCATATCAGCAGGCAAGTTGCTGAAGAGGAAGGAAACGAGCTGGAATCTTTTCAGTAAGACAGGACCTGGACGTGGTTCGTATGCAACGAGTGATTGTTGATCCGCACCACATTCAGTGGCATCTAGAGTGCTGGCGAATTCGCCGCATTCCGGACAGTAGCGGATATCGCGAAACGCGCTTTGCTCCGCCCATGGCAGCTGATCGACGTCGTCTTTAGTCAGGCTGTCAGAGAGCGGCTCGCCGTCGCGCGGACAGTGGGTGAATATAGCAAATCGATAGGCGGCGCCGCAGTAGGTGCAGACTCGGTGCTGTTGTGTAACTGGCGCGTCTTCCTTCGGTCCCTCGACGGATGGCGATGCCGGAATTTGTGCCGTCGATTGCGACGGATCCTGCTTGGGCTCGCTCTGCTTCGCATCTTTCTTGGATTGCTTAGCGTGGAACCACTTGGAGAACATTACCCCGCAACCTCACTTGCAAGCGCCTGAGACAAAGCAAGTGCCGACGGAAAACGGTCGGATGGCTCCTTACTGAGACACCTGTTGACTATGGCTGCCAGCCCCGCACTGATCTGGGGATTCTTCTTGCGGATATCGTCGGGTGGGTCTGTCATGTGAGCAATCAAGATCATGGGCAGCGTCTCGCGATCAAATGGAACCTGACCACTCAAGCACTGGTACAGGCAACATCCAAGTTGGTAGATGTCGCTTGCCGGCGTCGGTCTTTTTCCCTTGCAAAATTCCGGGCACATACCAGTTGGATCGCCATACACATTTGCCGTGTGCGTGTCGGTTGAAGCTACCGTCCAGTCCAGCTCTCGGAAGAGTCGTTCTGCGATTCCGAAATTGCTTACGTATCCCTTGGGCTGATCGGAGTCTCCCTCGAGAAACAAGTGATGCATGGTGATGGCACCATGAACGATACCACTATCGTGAGCGTGTTGGATACCCTTGAGGAAGTCGGTGAAAACGAGCCGCGTGTAGACAGGGCTGAACACTTTTTCTTTTTGAAACTCTTGATACAGCGTCCGAGAAGGTATGTTGTCTGTAATCAGATATGGCAATCCTTCTTCCGTCGAGTTGATTGTGATGGCTGTGATTATGTTGTCGTGTCGTAATCCGACGGCTGGCCGCGAATAGCGAAAGAAGTTAGTGACTGTGCGCGAGTCGCAACCAAGGTGCCGACCCATTATTTTTAGTCTTACTGATATGTCAGTCCCAAGGTCGAGCGCTTCGTACTCTTCGAATATGTCACCTTTTTCGACAAAGCCAATGAGCTTGAACCGCCCTTCCAGCACAGGGGGATCAAACGGATTTTCCCCGAGTGGTACCAATTTTTCGCCGTCGCGTGGGCACGTCGGAGAGAGGAAGTGGTAATACAGCGCCGAGCACTGAGGGCAGGATTGGGCAGCTTCTCTCCAGTCGAACCAGTCATTTGGGATTTCCGGTGTGAGTAACATCGTCCTGTCTTTGGGGCAGACGACGAGATTGTTGTTTAAATACTCCGTGTTGCACATCGGGCAAGCCTTGATGCGCTGAAAGTTGATCGTGACGGGAGACGATTTGCCTATCGGTACTGCGGTAATATTCGTCGATGCGGCCTCAGCGCCGGACGCCTTCTCGATTTTCGAAGTCGAGGGCTGTAGTTTTGGCTTGGGCTCCTTTGAACGTTTTATCCACTTGTCGAACATTTGCGTTTGCTCCATTGTTCACACAATAGATATTCCCTGTCGAGACACCTGGAATCTAACGTAGCTCTAGATTTTGATTCAAACAAAACCGAAGCTTCTGATTTGAACTTTTGGGTTGGAACAACCGTTATAAACACTAGAGGGCAATGCAAGTCGTCAGGAGGTGCATTTATGTTCGCACGCGTATTGACAGGTGGACTGGTTGGCGTTGATTCGTATCGAATAGAAGTCGAGGTTGATTGTTGCGGAGGGATAGGACAGATGCAGATAGTCGGTCTTCCAGGTGCTTCCGTGAAGGAGTCGCAGGACCGCGTCAGATCTGCGATCAAAGCATGTGGACATCTATTGCCTCCTGCCAAGAAATGGGTGATAAATATGGCGCCGGCCGATACAAGGAAAGACGGACCGTCCTATGATTTGCCGATTGCAGTTGGCGTTTTGGCGTCGTGTGGCTTTGTTCCAGTCAACAATCTATCTAAGTTGTGGATGATTGGTGAGCTCGGGCTGAATGGCGCTGTCCGATCGGTGTCCGGAGTTCTGCCGCTGGCAATGAGCTGTTTGAGATCTGGAGCTTCGGGCATCATCGTACCCGATGAAAATGCGGAGGAGGCCGCCCTGGTCAAAGGATTGACCGTCTATCCGGTAAGTCACCTGCGCCAGGCAATTCTTATCGTGGAAGATGTAAAAAATGGAGCCGCTTTCGACGGTGGCTATCAGCACGATTTTCAATTCGAGGTATCGAATGTGGTGCCTTTTCCCGATTTCAGCGATGTCAAAGGACAAAGCAGCGCCAGGCGTGCTCTGGAGATAGCCGCTGCAGGCAGGCACAACGTGCTCATGGTCGGTCCGCCCGGTGCAGGAAAGTCTATGTTGGCCGAGCGCTTGCCGGGCATCATGCCGCCGCTCTCTTTTGAAGAATCCCTTGATTTGACCAAGCTGTACAGCGTGGCAGGACTGCTCAATAACGGTCCGGCCTTGATAAAGCAGAGACCTTTTCGCTCTCCTCACCACAGCTCATCGGTGGCCGGTCTCATCGGTGGTGGGAAGAATCCACGACCCGGAGAGATCTCCTTGAGTCATCAAGGCATCCTCTTCCTGGATGAACTAACGGAGTTCACCCGAAGTCATCTCGACAATCTGCGTCAGCCGCTCGAGACTCGAAAGGTGACAATAAGCAGGGCAACTCAGGCCCTGACTTATCCTGCTTCTTTCCTTCTGGTCGGCGCCTGTAATCCTTGCCCCTGTGGTCATCGTGGGGATCCCGTCCGATACTGCGTCTGCACTCCGGCTCAAGCCGATCGTTACTGGGCTCGCCTCTCTGGTCCACTTCTAGATCGCATCGACATACACGTGGAAGTCCACCGTCTCAATGAAGAAGAGTTGGCCAAGAGGGACCCGGCGGAGAGTTCAGAGAGCATGCGTTTGAGAGTTTTACGCGCAGTACAGCGTCAACTGACGCGAAATATCGCACGTGACTCGACTTTCTCATACAACGGGCAACTTTCACACGACATGATCAACAAGGTTTGTTTAATCGATGAGCAGACTCGGCGGTTCCTTGCTCGTTCGATCTCGGGACTGGGGCTTTCCGCTCGCGCGTACGATCGCGTCCTGCGGATGGGGCGGACTATCGCTGACCTCGACGACGCAGAAGCCGTAACAATTACGCATCTAGCAGAAGCCATTCGATACCGTGTTCTAGGACGTGCTGCAGCATGATTGACTGTGTCTGAGCTCTAAGAGCTTCCGAAGAGTTTGCCCGGCTGACCAGAAGTCGTATATCATGTTGAGCTTATGCACAAAATCAGCCGAGAGCTTTTCTTTTGCTATGGGCACCGCCTCATGAATTATGATGGCAAGTGCCGAAATTTGCATGGGCACAATGGTAAGGTGATAATCACCCTTAGCGCCTCCACTCTGGACGAGCAAGGGATGGTTGCGGACTTTTCACTGCTCAAGAAATCAGTCTCGCCGTGGATCGACAGCGAGCTGGATCACCGGATGCTACTGCACAAAGATGACCCTTTTGCAGCGCTGCTCGCGCAGCATGGGGATCCTGTCAAGTTGCTCGATTGTCATCCCACCGCCGAAAATATCGCGCGCCTGATTTACGAGTTTGCAAAAGGCGAAGGGCATCCGGTATCAGAGGTGGTGCTCTGGGAGACGCCTTCTTGCAGTGCGAGCTACAGCGAAAGGAATGAATAGATGGACCCGTCTATTGTTGTAGAGTTTTTACAACCGACAGAATCGATGCGGGTACTCGATGCTGCCAGTGGTCGAGGAGATACCGCTCTCACTCTCGCGCCGCACGTGAGCGAAGTGGTCGCCGTGGATTCATCTACGAATGCTATCGAGAAGTGCCGCGACAAAATCAAAGACTCTCAGGTGAATAACGTGCAGGCTCTCGTTATGCCGGTCGAGTCGCTGTTGTTTCCCGATGAAGATTTTGACGCGGTGACCTGCCGTTTTGCTACTCACCATTTTGACGATATTCCGATGGCACTTCAGGAGATGTGCCGAGTTCTAAAACGTGATGGAGTGATGATTATCGTTGATCGCGTCGTACCTGACGTAAGCGAGTATCGCCACTTCATTGAGAAAATCGGCCGATTGCGCGACTCGACATTTACGACGGTTCATACACTGGATGAGTGGAGAGAAATGTGTGCGGTCGCCGGACTCAAAATTGTCCGAACGCGAGAGGCTAAAGAGTCTACCGACATCAGCAAATGGTTGGGACACTCGCCTTTATCGGAGCGCGAAAAGGAATTGATTTATGAGGCATTCGAGCAGGCCTCGCCGAATGTGCAATCGTATTTCAAGATCCACTACGAAAGAGAGAAGCCTGCTTTCTTTATCGACGACAAAATGGTTATGCGCATTTTGCGGGTTTAGAAAAACTAGTCCTTGAAGAGCTGCTTGTGCAGAAGCTTTACGGATTTGTCGGCATCTGCGCCGCTGACGACGAAACTTAGCGTGATGTCAGAGGCACCACCGGAGATCATGATCACATTTATGTTCTTCAGGCACTCAAAGACTTGACCCGCAATACCGCTTTGATCCCTGAACCGTGTGCCGACTATCGATATAATCGCTACATCATGCATGACTCGCACATCACAAAGTTCGTCCAGGCTTTCAACAATATTGTCGATATGATCTTTGTTGTCTATCGTGACCGATACTGAGACTTCTGACGTGGCGATCAGATCGATCGGAGTTCTGAATTTGTCGAAAACAGAAAAAACTTTGGCGAGAAATCCATGCGACATCAGCATGTTGAGCGAGCTGAAAAATAGCGCTGAGATGCCTTTCTTGGAGGCGATTGCATAGATGGGTTGGGCAGCATCTTCGCCGGTAATTACGGTGCCGGTAAAATCCGGCCTGGTAGTATTCAGGATCCTCACGGGGATCTCTTTCTCTACTGCAGGCTTGATAGTTAGCGGGTGCAAGACTTTGGCACCGAAATATGCCAGTTCGGAAGCTGCCTGGAATGATACCGTCGATAGTACCTTCGCTTCCGGCACTACTCGAGGATCTGCGGTCATCATTCCGTCCACATCCGTCCATATCTGAATCTCAGACACTTCGCACGCAACGCCGATGATCGCAGCACTGTAGTCGGAGCCGCCTCGACCCAACGTAGTCGTGATACCGTTGGCGGTGGAGCCGATGAAGCCCTGAGTGACAACTACTCTGTCGTCGGCAAGCTCTGGAAGTATGGCACCTTGCGCTTTGGCCGTGGTCGTCTCCCAGAGCGGATTAGCCTTGCCAAAAACGTTATCCGTAATTAGAAATGATCGAGCGTCTAGCCAGCGAGACTCAATCCCTTTTTTCTCGAGTAGAGTTGCCAGAATAAGGCTGGAGAGAATCTCTCCAAAGCAGGATATGGCATCAAGAGAGCGTTTTGTAAGTTCGCCCAGATAGCTCACGCCGCGGAGAATAATATCGAGCTTGTTCAGGTGGCTCTCGATTTCTTCAATCAGCTCATCGACTATGGATGACTGTTGGAACAAAATATAAATCGTGTCCTTGTGCCGCTCGTGTAGCCTGTCCAGCATGTCGAGCGCACCGTCGAGATCTCGCTCTTTGGCAAGTTGAGCCGCTTCGATCAGCATGTCTGTAACACCAGACATGGCTGAGACTACGACGATCGGTGCACCGTCCTGTTTTTTCGTGTTCCTGATGATCTCCGTCACGGCTAAGAACCGCTCGGGCGACCCCACGGACGTCCCACCGAATTTCATAACGAGCATAAAAGATTAGTCTCCCTGGGATACTCCAGTACCGATCAAGCACATTCCTATCGTCATCCGCATTTCTGCACGCATTCGTCAGCTGGCGCCGTTACGTGGATGGCCTGACGGCAACACCAATGTTCGTTGGAGTAACTCACGTGAAAGCATCGTACTCGCGGCGGAATCGGACGCTGTCAAGAAGGGGCGTTCGATCAAACCAATTTTAACCGGAGCCAGGTAAAAGCGCCGCTAGTGTTGCGAACAACAACCGATCGTGAACAGCACGGTTGTGAGATGGCCGCCTCAACTGGTTGCCCATGTAACAGCTCAACCGCAAAGGACTGGGACCGCCAGCGCCTCGCGGCACCGAGCAAGCCCCGACCGGTTGCCTAGAGTATCTGGAATCAACTCGACCGCCCAGGCATTGGGACCGCCAGCGCTGGTACCGAGCGAGCCCTGACCGCT